>SOEU01000029.1 GCA_021646415.1 Candidatus Brocadia sp. | reverse complement strand
AGGGCTTATTTTTATCTTTCTCTTAACACAGGCAATAAATTGCCTGCCTATGAGCAATTTGCCCCTCCGGGGCGAAATCAGCACAAGGCTTTGCCTTGATAGTTTTTCAAAAAACTAAAGTGTTACGTTGCGTTTAATTCTATAAAAAAGGTGTGGCTTGTGAAAATCAGAACCAAAAATTTCACGGTTATCTCATTGATGCTGAGCGTTTTGGTGGCGATGTGTGGGCTGCTCGGCATGGGGATTTTCGATGCATGTGCAGCGCCTCCAACCATTCATGCAGACTTCAATGCCGACGGATTCGACGACCTGGTTGTGGGGGGTTCCGGGGAGGACATTGCAGGCATCGTAAACGCTGGTGCTGTGAACGTTATTTACGGCTCCTCCGGCGGTCTTTCCTCCACGGACAACCAGATTTGGCACCAGAACAGCACGGATATCCTGGATACAGCCGAATTGTTCGATGCCTTCGGGTCTGCCCTTGCTGCTGGAGACTTCAATGGCGACGGATTCGACGACCTGGCAGTAGGGGTTCCCGGGGAGGATATTGCGGACATCGTCAACACCGGTGCGGTGAACGTCCTGTATGGTTCTTCTGCAGGTCTTTCCTCCACGGACAACCAGCTTTGGCACCAGAACAGCACGGGTATCCTGGATACAGCAGAATTGTTCGATGCCTTCGGGTTCGCCCTTACTGCAGGTGACTTCAATGGAGACGGCTTCGATGATCTTGCCGTAGGGGTTCCCGACGAGGACATCGGGGACATCGATGCCGGTGCGACGAACGTCCTGTACGGTTCTGCCGCTGGTCTTTCCTCCACAGATAACCAGATTTGGCATCAGGACAGCACTGATATCCTGGGCGCAGCCGAATTGTTCGATGCCTTCGGGTCGGCCCTGACTGCGGGAGACTTCAATGGAGACGGCTTCGACGACCTTGCAGTGGGGGTTCCCTTCGAAATTACGGGGGACATCGTCGTCGCCGGTGCGGTAAATGTCCTGTACGGTTCTGCCGCTGGCCTTTCCTCCACGGACAACCAGCTTTGGAACCAGGACAGTATTGATATCAGGAACACCGTCGAGGAGGGTGACTTCTTTGGGTCTGCCCTGGCTGCGGGCGACTATGATAACGATGGCTTCGATGACCTGGTCGTGGGAGTTCCCGGGGAGGACATTGCGGGCACTGTCGGCGCCGGTGCGGTGAATGTCCTGTACGGTTCTGCCTCAGGCCTTTCCTCCACGGACAACCAGATTTGGCACCAGAATAGTCCCGGTATCCGGGGCACAGTCGAATTGTTCGATGCCTTCGGGTCTGCCCTGGCTGCGGGCGACTTTAATGGCGATGGCTTCGACGATCTGGCCGTGGGGGTCCCCGACGAGGATATTGGGGTTGGCGTCGATGCTGGTGCTGTGAACTCCCTGTACGGTTCTGCCGCAGGCCTTTCCTCCACAGACAACCAGATTTGGCACCAGGACAGTCCTGGTATCAGAAACACTGCCGAGACGAACGACTCCTTCGGGCATGCGGTGGAATAGCGAGAGATTTGTGCACCCGCCAAAGAGGATGTAATCTTTCTGTTACAACACAAAGAGGTTTTTTATACTATTTCTTTAAAAATGTAATATTTGATAAAAAGACTTGAGTTTTCATGATCTTTCTTATATTATACAGACTTAGTTTATTATGCTTAATAGTTCATTGATGGTTCAGAGGCAAACAGAATAATTGCCTTTTCAATAACCCGGCTTTACAGAAAAAATTCTGGTTTTGCACGTGTTGCGCGTTCAGCTATGAAAGGTTTTTCATTCTATCTGGCCTCCTGTATGTGGCAGGGGAGTTTGAGCATTATGCATCCTCAGGTGGCAAGCAGTAAAATTTCATTTCACCTGTGCCCGCGCATTTTGTTTCCTTTATTATTATGATTCTGTGAAAAGTAGGGGTTTTTTAACAGAAGCATATTTTGTTTTTCATTGGATCAATTGCCTTCCTTATACACAAAGCGAAGGGTTTTGCAATAGTAAATGTGCTCTGCTGTCTTGTCATTACTCAGAAACTCATCAATGGACGTAGGTTTTTTTTCTCACAAAAGTGGAAATGATGTCTGACAAGATTGAGCACGCTATTGAGCATGCAAAACATTTGATGCCTGATCAAGGTCCACTACCATTCTTCGTTCACCACAATACCATTCACCACTTCGAAACATACGACTTTTTTGAAGGCGTTAAGCAAGCTGGGCGTGTTTATGGCGCCAAAGCTTTCATGTCAGAAGAAGAGTTTCTTTTGGCGTATGAACGGGGACGCATTACGGCGGCCGTTCTTCAAAAGAATATCAAAGAATATATTGAGTATCACAAGCTTACTATTCAGCCGGATCTTCTGTTTAAACTCTTGACAGAGAAGCCCTATCTTCGACCGGAACCGGACGCGTGGATTCTGCAGTTCGTAAATGACACTGCATATCTGCGCCCTGGTTATTACAAAGAGGCGGTCCAAATCACCTACAATCAGGACATTGACGAGCTAATGGGACAGATTCTCTTTCGGTTTTTGTCATCCTATTTCGACTTCGGCCTGGCGTATTGGCCCATGCCAAATCGGGAGAAAGGGATGTGGCAGTGCTTCTGTGAAATCTACTCGAAAAGCGGTTTCCTCAGCACAAAATTCCTCAAGACCCTGAAGCAAATTATCGTCGGGATGAAACGGTATCAATACGATGATGCCACGGCACTTTTGCTTCAACGTTTAGCTATCCCCGAGGAACACATTGAAGACTATATGTTCCGCACCCTGTATCGTTACAAGGGGTGGGGGGGAACCATTAAAGCGCTGGAAATGACACCGGAATGGATTCCAAATCACGATATCAAAGCAGTTTTTAAAGAACTCATTCCCGTTATTCTCGTCCTCGAATTAGCGGCCATCGAATCCATATGCGAGCTACCAAGCCTGAAGATCCCGGTCTATAAACCAGAGCTATTGTATGATCCGTATTTTGTCGCTTCCATTGTGAGTGCTTTGGGCATCAAAAATGACGGTGAATTTCCCAGGGAAGTCACCCATTTTACCGACGAAAATCGCCTGGAGATTTGGCAGCGTGCCTATGAGGATACCCTCTACAATCAATTTCTCTCAGCGTATCGCAAGTGCGCTATCGATGCAAAGCCGAAATACAAGCTTCCGAATTACCAAGTCTTTTGTTGCATCGACGACCGGGAGGAGTCTTTCCGCCGCCATATGGAGCAAATCGATCCCGGTGCCGAGACCTTAAGCGCTGCAGGGCATTATGCACTCGACATGAGATTTAAAGCTCCTCCGGAGAAGCATTACCGCAAGATGTGTCCTCATCCTCTGGTGACGCCATCGGTACAAGTCTATGAAGAGGCAGTGAAGCTCGAAGATGCAATGCCGAAAAAACTGCAGATTTACGGGGAAGTGCAGTGGGTGATTACGCAATCTTCCAAGACCCTTTTGGGAGGCTTTGTCCATACGATTTTCATCGGTCTCCTTAATTTCTTGCCGTATATCCTGGACGTTCTTTCGCCGAAGTACAGTTCTAAGTTGCGACGGTACCTGGCAGCCCATGAACCCAAAACACGATTGGTTTACAAGAAAGAAACCCATGAGAATGAAAAAGGATGGGATCTGCAAGGCCGTATCGCCCGCGCCACGGCGATACTCAAAGGCGCCGGGTTGTCAGACAACTTTTCACCCTATGTGTTCATACTTGGTCACGGATCGAGCAGTCTCAATAACCCCCACGAAGCCGCCCACGATTGTGGGGCATGTGCCGGGGGACGAGGCGCACCCAACGGGCGTCTTTTTGCAACCATCTGCAATGAACCGGAAGTTCGTGCGGGGCTGGCGAAAAACGGCATAATCATCCCGGATTCAACTCTGTTCATCGGCGGATACCACAACACCTGCAGCGACGAGGTGCTTCTTTTTGACCTTCCAAACACTATAGAGCCGCACCTTCAAAAATATATCGACACGATTCGTCGTGCGGCGGCATTGGATGCAAAAGAGCGCTGCCGGCGTTTTGACGAGGTCAAGACGGACCAGTCGGAAAAGGCATTTGCCGATTATGCACACGGCCGTGCGATGGACCTTACCCAGCCGCGCCCTGAGTACGGTCACTGCACCAATGCAATTGCCATTGTGGGTCCGAGGTATCTGACACGAAACCTTTTCTTAGACAGGCGCGCGTTTTTGACTTCCTATAATTATAAAGTGGATCCCGAAGGGCGGTTCCTGAGAAACATCCTTGGTGCGGTCGGACCGGTATGTGCCGGGATCAATCTTGAATACTATTTCAGCTTTATCGACAACGAGCATTATGGCTGCGGTACCAAACTGCCCCACAACGTCACCTCCCTGTTGGGTGTGATGAACGGCCACCTCAGCGACCTGCAGTTGGGACTGCCGTGGCAGATGGTGGAGGTTCACGAACCCACCCGGTTGATTCTGCTCGTCTGCTGTAAGGTCGGGACAATGGAAACCATCCTCGATGAGGCATTGGGATATACCGGCCAACCCGGACACTTTCAGTGTCTGGTGAAACACAATTGGATTACCCTCGCGGTTCACGATCAGGATCAGGAAAAGATATTTTTATGGAAGGGCGGGTTGGAAGGCCGGTTTGTACCGTTTGAAGAAACGGCAGATGTTCCCGAATACAAGGGAGACGATCCACGGTTTTTCCTTGAACAAGATCATCTTTTGTTTGGCCAAATTACATAGCGCAGCACAGCCGCATCAACCTAACAACCACCCCTTCACCCCCTCCTTCGGAAGGAGGGGGTGAAGGGGTGGTAAAAAATTTTGCTAAAAAAGATGTTTTTACACAGCAACACGATAGGAGCGTAATGTGGACGAAAAATCTTTGATTACATACCTTGCACATTACTTCATACTGTTCCCGATTGCCAAGATACTTTTTGTAAACATCCAGTACTTTACCAGCAGGCAGGAACGTGAGGAGTACATGGTTCGGAAACTGGTTCAATGGGGAAACATCAGTGATTTCATTCACGTCGCAACTGCCTTGTATTTCCTGGGATTTAGTGAGGTTACCGTGCAGATCGAATCCTTCTGCTTCCTTGGTTGGCCATTCATTGTGCATTGGGACATCCTTACGTTTATTTTTTTGGCCTTTACGACGATAATCATTGCGACCATCGGCCATTTTTCTCTCTTCTACCTGCACCGCGACGCGTATTATCATAAGTTCTTTTCCCTCTATTTTATCTTTCATTTGTCCATAAAGCTTATCGTTCTCAGTTCAGGTTCCACTTTTTTTTTCATGGGTTGGGAACTCCTGGGCTTTTCTTCCGTGCTTCTTATCGCTTTCTATGAGCATCGTTCCAATCCGCTCAAGAACGCCATGCGGGTGCTGTTTATTTACGAGTTAGGGGACATCTTCTTGCTTTCCCTGATCGTACTGCTGCTCTTCTTCCACACCGAAGATATCACCAAGATGGAATTGATACTGGAGAGACATGGCTGCGAGTGGGCGATGGTCTTATTGATTCTTGCATGCTTCTTCAAGTCTGGCCTTTTTCCGTGGATCTGGCTGCCACGGGCAATGGAGGGACCCACACCATCGAGTGCGGTTTTCTATGGTTCGTTATCGACCCATATCCCCATTTTTCTCCTCCTGCGCTTCTGGCCCAGGGAGTGGTCACTTCCGGCATATTGGCCCGAAGTGTGGTCAATCTCACATCCAGCCAATGCCATTGCCGTTGCGATTGCCATTTGCGTGTTTTCTGCAATCATCACGACCCACATGAGCCGGCAGGTTTCCGATGCCAAGAATACCATAGCGTATGCCACCATAACACAGTTAGCCATCATCTACATCGAGATATTTTTCGGACTACGTACTCTTGCCCTGGTTCACGTGGTATCCCACGGGATCTATCGCACATTTGAATTCCTGCGCACACCATCATTACTCCATCATTATCACACCATTGAAACGCGGCGACCAAGGGTGACGAGCACCGGGAGACACTTCAAAGCTATTCTTCCCGAGGGATTGAGAAATTGGCTTTACTCACTGACGATTAACGAATTTGGATTTTTTCAGCGCTCCTTCGATTTCATCGATCAGTTTCTCGGCCTAAAATTCCTGCGTTTCGATAAGAAAGCGGCGAGACGCTTCACCCTCATGGTTGCTTTGGTATGGGTAGTCTTTAGCATTGTGATGTTCCTTCTCAACAGGAATCTTTTCAACGTGGAATATACCGCAGGCGGCAGCGGGAATGCCGTCACAGCTTTCATTATCAATTGGAAACATTTCTATGCCAAAGATGAGATATTACTGGCTCTGGCGGTGGGTTTCTGCGTACTAACCTTTTACAATATCCGCAAAGTGGGCATGTTTTTTGTAACCCTTGCTTGCTCAGCAGCCACGGTAGGAATCGAACACACACTACTATTGGTAAAGCATATGGACTCATCAAATCAGCTTTACTGGTTGTCTGTAATTGTCTTTGCCATTGCCTTTTCGGGGCTAGCCTTCTTCTCGGTGTACACTTCCTCAAGTGGCAGTGAGAATTACTCAAGCTATACCGCAAAGCTTTCTCGTTCTACCCTTGCAAACTTACTGTTGTTTATCGCCGGTCTCGCCATCGTAGGTGTGCCTGGTCTCGGCATTGTCCTTGCCTGGGAATATCTCATCCACTATACCGCGCAGGTCGCACCCTATATGGTCGTAAAGGGATTCTTTATCATTAAATTGGACACACTGCTAGTCTTCCTCTTTTACTTCAGCAACTTCCTCGGCTTTCCCGAACACAAGGCGCAGATGTTGCATCATTACAAGCTCGATACCCTCCATCTCCGCTGGGTACAGAAGCACACCTGATCCAGGTACAGACGCTTTTTCTCCCCCCCCTGCATATCGTAGTGAAAAGGTCTTGCAATTACAAGGGCATACCTGAGATACATTGTTTGACAACAAAAAAGACTTGTCCACCTTTTACCTTCTTACTAGCAAGAATGAAGACCCCCATTTGACCTTCTATCTTTCTCCGTTTCTTAGGAAAAATCCTTAGAATTCCTGAAAAATAATTTGAGAGGGATTTAGTATCTAAAGCCGCTTTATGATACGGCAAATTTGGCTCGTGGTTTTCTCTGTCAGTTTTGTCCGAAGGTTTTTGTTTTGAAAACCCCGGATGTTGAACTCACCACGGACAGAACACAGCCCTGAAATTTCATGGATAAAGTAGAAATAATAATGAAAACACTTCCCGCTTGGATCGTGTTTGAAAAACATCTTGTGGGTATTCTTGCCGTGCCACGGCTTATATGAGGTACAGGATTCCTGTAAGGATGTTTAATTCCTTTTACTATAGGCATATCTTTCTCCTTTCAAGATTATTTCTAAAATCATATCATAACGCAGCACCGTCGCAACCAAATTAACCCCCTCTTTCCCCTCCTTAGCAAGGAGGGGATGAAGGGGAGGTAAAGAATTAAAGTGCTTCCAATTTCTCCTTCGTAAGGAGTGGATAAAGGGAGGTAAAAAATCTTGCTAAAAAAAGAATTTTTACAAGGTAATAGGTGACTTTTCGAAGAACTCCTTAACTGGACATTCCAGGAATCAAAACCTATCCCCTTAACTCCCTTATGGTGATAATGGCATAATTTTAACAATATTTCCGACACTCTCAAATTCAGGATCGCTGGTTATAATAGGCAGATTCATATCTTTTGCAAGTTCTATACAGAAGGCATCGGCGTCGGACATGGGTATTGCGCCTTGATCACTGGGGTTGCCTCTTTTTCTGATTTTCTTTTTTTGTCAAAAAGACAAAGCAGGGCATAACTATCAAGGATAAACATCTTCATCGTTTTTTTCCTTTTTCTTGTCCTTAAGATGAGCGTCAACGATTCCTTCGCCTATTCCTGCATAATCCTGCCATTTATTGGCTTTAAATCTCCTGATTGGTTTTAAGACAACAGTCTCTCCAACAACCTCAATCTCCAACTCATCTCCTTTACCGATATGGATTATTTCCCGTATCTTTTTTGGAATAACAACCTGTCCTCGTTAGCTTACCAATGTCTTCATGGTCTTACCTCAATATTTATATATGACGTATTAACATTATCTTACTTTATAAGATACATCTTATAATTAATTGTCAAACTGTTTCAGCCTCTCTAAAAGCAGTCTAAGCAATATGTTCGTAAAATACATATTTAATCCCCCCGCCATTCCAATGCTTTTTGCTTACGCCAGTATTTTGGGTTACTCATCAACCTCCATTAATAATCTCGTCTCTAAATAATTATTTAACCAAAATCCCGATTCTTTCAACCTACTATTTTTCACATCTTCTTAAATTTCAGCACTTCCTAATTATTATCCTTGAAGTTACCACTATTTTCAGACCAATTCAACCAATAAAAATTAACATATTATGTCCTCTGTTGTATATCCCACGTCATATCTTATGTCTTTTAACTTATGACCTATGACTTATGACATACGACTTAAAACCTCCGATTTACGACGTACGACATTTGACTTCTCAGCCTGTTTTCCTGAACTGTGTCAACTGTTGCGACTATTTGTTTGTCAAAGATAAAGATTTGACCCCTTTGCTACTGCCCGTAAAATCTTTTACCTCTTCCTGTAGTGCTGGTGGTAGTTGTTTAATCAGATCCTCTAATGTTTGCATTTATATCACCCCCTTTTCATTCTTTCAATTCGCAAATTGGATATCCCTTATAGTCTCTGCCTTTTCTCTTAAACATTTTAACAGTCTGGACTCGCCAATCCATTCCACAAAATCCATAGTTTCTTCAAATTCATCATTTTCATAACGAGAGAGAAAATCCTCTGTGAGCATCTGATATTTTTTTCAAATTCCTTTAGTCTTTCTTCAGTTTGTCTTATGCCTGTTTCTAATAGGCGCAATTCGTTTGCCAGCGCTGCTTCCACCAATGGCTTTATTTGTCGGTTCTGTCTGGAAATCAATCTGATGTCAGCCATTCTAAAACTCCTTTAAGCATAATCCTATAAATTTAATACAAAGAGTATTGTTTGAAAATTTATTTGACGGTCATTCATTAAAATGAATAATGTAATGAAAGATAAAATAAGTGACGTCACAAATTGTATCACAACGGCATGGGGAAATAAACGGTTAAAGCTGTTGAAATGGGAGGGGCATACGCCCTAAGTCCTGTAGTGAGCCTAGTCGAACCACCTGTGGTGAGCCCAGTCGAACCACCTGTGGTGAGCCCAGTCGAACCACCTGTGGTGAGCCCAGTCGAACCACCTGTGGTGAGCCCAGTCGAACCATCTGGTATCTGTCCTCTGTTCTTTGTCGTCCATCGTCTTGCTTCTGTCTTTTATCTTCCCGGCATCTTAGCGGCTTGGCGAGATAACTATTTTTTTAACCATCTCTTCAAGGTCAGCAATCCCCAGATTGACCCAAGACCGTAACTGAAATGAAGAGTAGCAAAAACAACTGGCAGGGTAAGCAGATATCTGAAACCGTTTTTACAGGCCAGCCGGAAGGAAAAGAAGAGATTGGCCAAGGCATAACTACCGGCACCGAGGACGAATGCAATTGTCGCTAAGAATGAAAAGGGAAAAAACACCATCGGCGCTATCAAAGAGACAACAAATATCAATGGGATAAAATGTCTCCACGATAGTGTATACGGGGCAATTGCCTTTGTATACACCACCCATTTCCCGTTTTCGAAATTCTGCTTCCATAACTTTTTTATAGAATCCCGGCAGTGGTAATTTGACCGTATTTCCGGCGTCAGATAAATCAGCCCGCCGTTCTTCCTGATCCTGGCATTAAACTCAATACCTGATTCCTTATGAGCCGTTCATCAAACAACCCCACGTTTTTGAAGGTCTTTCTTGGCCAGGCGCCAAGATAGACGGTGTCTGCATATCCAGCCCACTGTTCATCATGGAACCTTCCACCACCCAAACCAAACCGGCAGTGGTGGGCAGACTCAATAGCCTTGCCAACAAAGCCTTTGCCATTGGCCACCATCGGCCCACCCACATTTGCAGCGCCCGTCTTTTCCAACCACTCAATGCATTTGCTAACATAATCAGGTGCATATGCCGAGTGTGCATCCATGCGGATAACAAAATCCCCTTTTGACTCCTTAATCCCGATATTTAAGGCACAGGGGACGATCCTTTTGGGATTATCGAGTACAGTAATACGAAGATGAGAAAATTCCGGAGATGAGGCAATAACATCATTTATCTCTTCTCTCGTGCCGTCTTCCGAACGCCCATCAATAAGAAGGATTTCAAGCCTGTCTTTCGGATAATCCTGCTGCAATAATGAATTCAATAATTGACGGATATATCTCTTTTCATTGAATATGGGGATGATGACGGAAACGTGTTTATTGTTATACATTCTTTCGCAGATAAAAGATAACCACTAATACGGCCGTAATTTTTGTAATGGAGAAGGTATCGCACCAAACTTATTAGCGTTTGAATTTTAGAATTGTCGATATCAATGGGTTTTCACCATACTACATCAGCAAGCCTGGCATTTGTTATTTCCTTATCATTTGTGATAATCTTTGCTCTGTTAATAATTGCTTCGCATATAATCAAACTATCATGCATTTCCAATATTTCTTTCTGATTCTTCAAACATTGAAGGACATCCATATTCAGAGGACACACTTCAAAGTTGTTTGACTCTTGAATCTTTTGAATTAAGACATTTACATCGGCTTCAAGTTTACTTTTTTTAGTAAGGTAAACAATTTCAGCAATTACAATTGCAGGAATAATAAGCCGTGCATTTCCAGATTCAATTTCTCTAAATGCCCTGCTGGCTTTAAAACTGAGTTTTGTGGAATTAAGAAGATACCAAATCAGACTGTGAGTATCTGTAACGTAAATAGGTAAATTACTCTCACGCATTATTTATCATGTAAAATTTTTATTTGTTTTTTGAGTCCTTTTTTCCAAATAAATTTAGCTTTATCAATATCCTCTTCTTTTATATCAACCCCTTCCCATAATCCCCGAAGAGAAATATTTTTTTTATTTTTCACCTTTCTTATCTCGATTTCCACATTTTCCCCTTCGTCCAGGTTTATTTCTTCAAAGGGTATCAAAACCCCATTTTTATAAATAGCTTTATATTTTCGTGCGTGTGACATATTAAAACCTCCTATATCTTGTTCTTTTGACTTCTTATCAATCATGCTCTTATATTCTGCATGTAACCTTTTCTTTAAATTACCATCAATTGATAAATAATTCAATTGACAAAAAGTATTTGTCTTCTGCCTCTATACCCCTTTGCCTGAAAAAACTACCATTGATACACATGCACCTCATACGGCTTAAAATCATCCACAAACACCCCGTCTTTCACCGGCAATGATCGACCTTCAAACAAGACAGTAATTTCCGGAATACTCTTTCCTGGAGGTTGAAACCGACCGACGGTCTTTTCCCTTGCAGAATTGACAGCAAACAGATACTGTTTCTCCTGATGAACCTTGAACAAGGTATTTATTGCCGGATAGACCAGGTCGTCTTTCGTTGCTCCTCTGCCTATCTGGAAAGCACAGATTTCCGTTGTATTCCTTTCTGCCAGCACGTCGTGCAGGGATGCAAGTTCTCCCACAACCTTTTTCAGATTATTCCACACACCTTTGTCATAGGGAGCGCCAAAGTTGTTCCCCCAGCCTCCATAGGTATAATAGGTAATACCGGTAGCGCCGTGAATAATGGACAGATACGTCATGGCGCGCAGTTCCTCGTTCGTCGGGTAGCGTTCCCATCCCCATCCTTTAAACGCCTGAACAATCGCCCATACCCCTCTGCTCTGTCCTGCTTTTCTTAACTCCTCCTTTACAGTATTCATATCACGTATCACTTCCGGAACGCCACCTCTTCCTTTTTTGCCAACGGGATACAGCTCAGGCAAAAAGATATCCGTTGCCTTTCCATATCCTTTATACCTGTTTTCATTGCCAACCCAATCTGCCTGACCGGTCAGGTGAAACGGATCAATGTCCTTCACTGCCTCATGCACGCGTTTAAGGTCGCTTGATCCGATATGGCTTGCGGTGTCATCGGCCAGATACCACGAGAGCAACGCCGGTTGATTTACTTCAGATGCTACATCACGGACAATGGTATCAATATCAGCACTGTTATGTCCGGTCGATGCCATGACCATAACCTTTATTCCAAACTGTGCTGCTGTGGAGTAAAATTCACGAAAATCATGATTCCGTTCTTTCATATAGGTGTGGGCAGTATTAAAACCCGCTTCTTTAAGTTCCTTGAAAGCGTTATTGAAATTGTAATCATTTACCTTGCTCTTCTGTACGGCATAGATGCCGATAGGGAAAAATGGCTTATTATCAATGAGCGTCATCCCATCGTCACGCAGTCTTATCGTATTGGCACGAAAATACCCCTCACCCTGACCCTCTCCCGCAAAGGGCGAGGAACTTTCCCTCCTTGACTTCGTCGTGAGCGCTCAGTCGAACGATGGGAGGGATTAAGGGTGGGTGGCATACTTTCATGAGGTAGGGTATCTTTTATTACCTCCCCTTTATCGTTCGACTGAGCGCTCACGACGAAGTCCCCTCCTTGTGAAGGAGGGGACTGAGGGGTGGTTAATTGTTTGCGACCGTGCGGCCCTATGATGTTTTCTATCGGAAATTCTTTTACAAACAAATACCATGTTTTCTGCATGCTATTTCCGGCAAGGTCACAGGCCTTGACTTCAATCTTGTGTAAATTTGGCGCATACGTTAACTCAGGTTTCGGACCTTCAAGGCTGACATTTTTTATCGAAAAGAAATCCCCGCTTTTCAGATTCGGTGAATCCCATCCAAAACAGAGTTCTGCTGAAGCAGCGCCGGCAGGAGATTTCACGGTATGCACATTTCGGCGCTAGTTTATATCACGGGTTCCAAAACTCATCCTGTATGGAGCGCCTACATCATTCCCCCTAAAATCCTTCCAGCGTATACCGCTTGAAAGCTCTCCCCAATGTTGTAATTGTGTGAGTTCCATAGTATGCTGCACAAAAAAGGTAAGCACATACTTCGAATTTTCTCGAACAGGAATCTGTGGTGACGGTAATTTAAAGGCAGTATCCACGTAAGTATCATCCTTACTCTTGCTCCTCACCGTAATCACTTCTGGCGTATGTTCCACCGCTAGTGCATCCTGGTAATTCTCAGTGCGCCATGCTGAAAGACTTCTGCTGCGGTCGATGGGCTTGAGTGGGCCATTGGTCTTGAGAGTATATTCGTTCCCATGGGATTTATCCTGTAATAATTCCACTTTCTCTCCATCAAGATACGCCTCTACACTCTTGACGCCAAGCCCGCCAGGATTGTCACAAAGGCGGAACGAGATCGGGATATCTGCATTCTCAGTTCTTGTCGGGCTTCGCCAAATAATTTCAGGCGGTGTCGTATCGTGACCGGTCCATCCAGTATCTGTAATAGCGACGCGACCAGAGTTATTAATTGTCACACTATGGAGCGCAGGAGTTGTTTCGGGTTTGGTTGTATGAAGGATAGCCCGGTATTGCAGCCATCTATAGGCTTTCTGTGCAAAAACTTCTTTTTCCGGAAAGTTTATTTTACACCCCCCTGTGTCCCCCCTTACGAAGGGGGGAACGAAAGGGGGGTAATTAATAACACTGTCTCTTTCCCTCGCAAAGGAGGAAATCAACAATCCTTCCCCTTTCCCTTGTGAAGGTAGTGAACTGGAAAGCCTTGATTTCATATCCCTTTTGTCGTTCTGCTGAGTGCTCACGGCAAAATCCCCTCCTTGTGAAGGAGGGGACTGAGGGGTGGTTGTTTGATTGTAATTTACAAACGATGACCAGGTGCCAGGCACACCATCGTTATCCCCGGCAAACCTTACCTGGAATCGAATGGAGGTTCCTGCTGGTATGTCTGCATTTGCGGTGAGAGAAAATTCGCCTGGTTCGATTGACAACGGCCTTGAAACAAACTCGCCTTCGGGTTCGTGCCTGTTACTTGCCGAGTCGAATTGAATATCATCGAGGCATACAAAATCCTCGGGGCCAAGATTCGGAAGGTCAAAACCGAAGCGAATAAGCGCCATTGCTGCCTTTTCAGGTGAAACCACGGTAATCGCCTTTCTGTACCAGTCTTTTTCATCACCCTCTTCACAGAGCAGGGTGATGGGCATATCGTTCAGTTTCTTGTGATTTGAGTCAAACCAGATAATACCGGTCTCATACTTTCCTTTGTGTCCGTAGTGGCTCACCATACGTTTATTAAACTTGCATCGAAAACTCAGGGTGTATTCTTTCTCTGGCACAACAGGGATTTTTGGGGAAGCAAGCTCAAAGGCGGTGTCGCCTTCTTTACCGCGAATAATCAGGCAGGTATTCTGCGCATCCTTTTCCCTTAAAACAAAAGGAGTAAGTGCGTTTCTGAAATTTTCAAACCCCCAGCCATCTTTAGGGATATATCTCCAGTCTGAAATCTTCTGAGAAGCATTCCTTGATGGGCCTCTTTCAGGTTTAACAGATGCATCAAAACCCTCGAAGAGTAAAACATCCCGCTGTCTGGCAAGTTGTATGGTATTTCCCGCTAGGGTGGAAACAACGGTTATGTTACAGTCGCTAAAATATTCTTGTGGCGCTGCAACAGTTTCGTTATCTTTGGCGTAAGCAAGCGCTGTCGTTGATAAAAACGCAACAAAGAGGAGAAGGACAAACCTCGCCACAATAAACATAATGTATGTCCTTTTGCTTTCCCTTGGAACATTTATCTGTTGAGTGTGCATTTGTACCATCCGTATTCTTCTGTGATTTGTCTCCTTTTAATTCTGTTGTGACAAGGTAACTAAGTATATTTTCAACTGTTTTCATTAATCGGGAGGATAAGGAAAACACTTTCTATATTTAAATGGTTTGTAAATCAGATGGTTTATATACAGAAAGCCACTGTATACGGTCAAAGTCTGTGTCGTTAGTCGCTAAGTTTGATAAACCTAAATTCTTTATTGCGGCAACAACTATGGAATCATTGGTTAAAAGACCTTCTGTCTGTCGAATATGAGAGCTCTTCTTTATCAATTCAGTCGTTAGAGTGACAACGTTTATATTCATCTCCATGATTTTTTCAACATTATTGATATATATCGTAAGTTTCTTGATTATTTCAGGATTTTCTTTTAATTTCTTTACGGGATTTTTGTCTGTAATATACCCATTTTCTATAGCTTCTGCTATCATCAATCTATGCAAGACTTCTGACAAAATGGAGGTTAAAGTGTATCCTACAAGTTCTCCTCTGGCACACTTCAAAAGGAGGTCTTTACATTCGGCTGATTGTGCACCAAAGTTGTAAACAAAGATATTTGCATCGATAAAAATGCTATCTCCTTTCTTCAAGTCGTTAAAGGTCATACTCTATTTCTTTATCCTCAGCAATATATTTTAAGGTTTTTTTATCTAATTTTATACTTCCCCAGGTTTTTTTAACTGCTGATACTGCTTTTTTAATATCGTGTTTTTTCTCTTTTTTAAATTTCTGATTCAAGAATTGCAGAAAATCCATAGCCTCTATTTTTTTATTTTCTGGAAGAATTTTGAATATGTTTAAAATTTCTTTCTCAGAAAACTTTTTTGTCTTTTGCATTGTAACCCCTCTGTTGAATGGTCAAAATATTAAAGCAAAACCGATTACTTTTTTCTAAAAGATGCCGGAAATTGTACCATAACGGTATCGGGAAATAAACGGTAAAAGCTGTTGAAATAGGGTACATATCCAGTGAACCCTGAACCTCTGTGGTGAGCCCAGTCGAACCATCTAAACCCCGTAGTGAGCTTGCCGAACTGCCTGTGGTGAGCGAGTCGAACAAGCGACCATACGTTTTGCGTCTTACGTCACACGTCCTAAGTCTTACGTCCTACGTCCTCTGTTGTATATGCTACGTCATATCTTATGTCTTTTAACTTATGACCTATGACTTATGACATACGACTTAAAACCTCCGACTTACAACATTTGCCCCTTTTACTCCTCCAGCGTCTCTCACAAGAGATATTGCATTCTCGGACAACCTGTAAAGATTTATTCGTTACCCTTCTTAACTACCGGTTTGTTCTGAATATCTTATTCTTATTCGCGTTTCCTCAATTACTAAAATCGTTCCAGGAGTAATTGATGTATCCAAATCTAAAAGTTGTTCATGTACTTTTATTACATTACGTGGATTAACATTTCTTAGTCTGAGATAAATAATTCCATAATTTCTCTTTCCCTCATTGATCGCAAGTGTTCCAAAGTCAGAGTCATGTGTAAGCACAAATCGTTTTTCTTTATATGCAATTTCAAGGATTTCTTCATCTTCCTTGCCACACCAGTTTTGTTCTTTTGAGTCGATTACATCAATGCCTCGCTCTCTTAGAAAAGTAACTACTTTGGGGGAAATATTTTCGTCTGCGAGAATCCTTATTTCACAGAATTTCATGGGGTAGTTTCCAACTCTAAATAAATCTCATTTTTACAAGATCGGGCTGCATAGCGTAAGCAAGCGTGAATATCCTCAGCGGTTAAATGAGGATATTCCTTTAATATCTCTTCTTCGGATACATCTGATGCTAAGAGCTCTAGAATAAACTCTACCGTAATTCTTGTTCCTTTAATGATTGGTTTCCCACCAAGTATCTTTGGATTAACTGTGATTCTTTCCATCATTATTCTCCTGATAAAATAAAAAACTTACAGAAGCAATTACTTAATATTTAAGAGGTGATAAGCATAGAGAAGGCTTCCTTCGCAAGTAGGTGCCAAAAATTATATCATAACTGCATGAAGAAAGAAACGGTGAAAACTGTTGAAATGGGAGGGGCATACGCCCTAAGTCCTGTAGTGAGCCTGCCGAACTGCCTGTAGTGAGTGCAATCGAACCATCTACCCTCTATCCCCCGTCGTCCATCGTCTGTCTTCTGCTATCTGGTATCTGACATCCGGCCTCTGCCTGTCTCTGCGCCCTTAGCGGCTTAGCGTGAAATCAGGAGTTGTGTGTTTATCAAAGATAAACAGGCTGTCCGAGAATGCAAAATCATAAAATTTCAGATGTTGATTTACAAGGACTTATGACTCAAGCAATCACGAAAAAGTGAATTCTCGGACAACCTGTAAAGATTTGACCCCATCAACCTTTTGCGTAAATTAGGGATACCGACACTACGAGACAGGATAGCGCAGCAAGTAGTGAAGGACTACATGGAAAAGAGGATAGACCGACTTTTCCATGAGAATTCTTATGGGTATAGGCCATTGAAGAGCGCACATCAGGCCATAGAACAAGTCAGACAGAACTGCTACAGGCAGGACTGGGTGATAGATATGGATATAAGCAAGTTCTTTGATGAAATAGACCATGTGCTGATGATAAAAGCAGTGGAGCATGTCATGGAAGAGAAATGGGTGAAGATGTATGTAGAGAGATGGCTGGGGATGCCAGTGCAAAAGCAAGATGGCACACTGCAACAAAAAGCAGGAAAAGGGACGCCACAAGGAGGAGTAATTAGTCCTTTACTTGCAAATCTCTATTTGCACTTCACGCTTGATGTGTGGCTATCCAAACACTACCCACAGGCGAGCTTTGTGAGATACGCAGACGACGTAGTGGTACACTGTACGAGCAAAACAGAGGCAGAAAAAGTGCTGGAAGCGATAAAACGGAGGCTGGCAGAAGTAAAGCTGCAAATCAAAGAGGAAAAGACACGGATTGCTTACTGTAGGGACTATAGACGTAAAGGAGGGCATGAAGTGGTCAAGTTTGAATTTCTTGGATTCAGCTATCAGCCGAGAGCAAGAAAGAGCAACAGAGATGGCAAGAGTTTCACAGCATTTGCAGCCGAGATAAGCCGATCCAACCAAAAGAGAATCCGTGAAGTGATTCGAGAGGTAAAACTGTGGGGTAACACGCAGGTAGAAATATCAGATATTGCTAAACTACTCAAAGCCAAACTTCGAGGATGGATAGCTTATTATGGTAAATACAGCATAAGAAGCCTAAGAAACACATTGATGATGATAGACAGGAGACTAATCAAGTGGCTCAGTAAAAAGCACAAGATTGGTTACCGGAAATCAGTGGTGAAACTCAATTCGATAAGACAAGCTTACCCAGAGTTGTTTTATCACTGGAAGATGGGGTACTGTTGAAGCGTATCAGGAATAACACGAGCCGTATGACGGGAGACTGTCACGTACGGTTCTGTGAGAGGCTTGGGGGTGAAACTCCCCCTTGCCTACTCAGCGGCTTGGCGAGATAACTATTTTTTTAACCATCTTTTCAAGGTCAGCAATCCCCAGATCGACCCAAGCCCGTAACTGAAATGAAGAGTAGCAAAAACAACTGGCAGGGTAAACAGATATCTGAAGCCGTTTTTACAGGCCAGCCGGAAGGAGAAGAAGAGATTTGCCAAGGCATAACTACCGGCAACGAGGACGAATGCAATTGTCGCTAAAAATGAAAAGGGAAAAAACACCATCGGCACTATCAAAGAAACAACAAATATCAATGGGATAAAATGTCTCCACGATAGTGTATACGGGGCAACAATCTTTGTATAAACAACTTCTTTCCCATTTGCAAAATTCTGCCGCCACAATCCACGTAAAGTATCCCGGCAGTGGTAATATGACTTTATTTCAGGTGTTAGATAAATTTTTCTACCTGCCTTTCGAATCCTTGAATTAAGTTCGATATCCTCGGTTCGTGTAAAACGTTCGTCAAACAAACCTACTTCCTCAAATATTCTTTTTGGCCAGGCGCCAAGATAGACGGTGTCTGCATATCCAGCCCACTGTTCATCATGGAACCTTCCACCACCCAAACCAAACCGGCAGTGGTGGGCAAACTCAATAGCCTTGCCAACAAAGCCTTTGCCATTGGCCACCATCGGCCCACCCACATTTGCAGAGTTCGTCTTTTCCAGCCATTCAACGCATTTGCTAACATAATCAGGCGCATATGCCGAATGGGCATCCATACGAATAACAAAATCCCCCTTTGAGTCCTTAATCCCAATATTTAAGGCACAGGGAACGATTCGTTTGAAATTATCGAGTACAATAATTTTTAAGTGAGAAAATTCCGGAGATGAGGCAATAATCTCATTGATTTCATCTCTCGTGCCATCTTCCGAACGACCGTCAATAAGAAGGATTTCAAGCCTATCTTTCGGATAATCCTGCTTCAATAACGAGTGCAATAATTGACGGATATACCTCTTTTCGTTGAATATGGGGATGATGACAGAAACAAAGGGACAGTTATTTTTCATGTTTTTGTTATTTCTACAAGTATTTTAAGGCCTCATTCACCCCATCTTTACTTTCAATTTCTATGGACAGTGAAAAAAGAACCACAAATTCCTCTATCTTCGTACAGCTTTAAAAACAATATGTCCACTAAATAAAAGCTTTATACATTCAACTGTTTTTGGATCAAATCTTTTTAATCTTCCACACAAATTAATTACACGATTTAATGGTGAACCGCGTTCAGACCATATTATTCTAGTCAATATATTCATCAAACAGTTTGGCAATACATATGGAAAGATGCGAGTACAAATAAGAGAAAAGCAATCGATTCCAGCTCGTATTCCTTCCAACTTAAAACCCGTTTCTTCCAAAATTCTCTCAAGACCGTACGGTGTTATACTTCTAAACGAATTACTGTGATAAGGCTCTAAGTGAGACGTACTGCCAATAAATTTTCCACCTATTTTACAGACCCTCGCTAATTCTCTGAAAACAGTTTGTAAATCATAAACATGCTCCAATGCCTGGCAACTAAAAATTATGTCAAAGCTTTTGTCTTTAAAAGGAAGTCGGTTTCCATCATAAGCTACTCTAAGGCCAGAATTATCTTTCATTTTATCAACTTCTGGTGAACTTAACAAATCAACCCCTACCCAATTACCATCGGCTTTTTTTATCATTTCCCGATGCCGTCCGTCACCACAACCAAAATCAAGAACTTTTTGACCTTTGTACTTTATCAATTCTTCTTCGATCCAAACTATTGGATTGGCTTGAACATTGTCTTTGTCAATATACACTAAGTGATGATATTTATTTACAATATCCACCTCGTTAATATGCATATTAGCAATCCTCACAACCTACTTTGTTGAAATCTTTTCTAGCAGATGCATGATTTTGCTTCTGAATTGATAAAAATCTTTATTCTCTCGAACAAAGGTATGTGCATTATCTACAATTCCTGCTAGTTCCAAAAGTTTTCCGGCCTCATCCAGGGCAATTTTTAGTTCTGTGGATTGATGATTATCCTTTGTCCTTTCATGAAGCAACTGTATCTTTTCATTGAGCATATAGAGATACTCATAGTCTTCGATCCCGTCCCTTAAGCATTCCAACCTCACAGAACTTAATGGCAGACCATCAGGCCCTGGATAAATGAGCAATCCGCCACCGGCATGTTTTCCGGATGAATAAACTGACCACACGTCATCAGACCACATGGTCTTTTGATACATGTTATTCAATCCCTTCTTTTTGAATTGGTCGCTTTTTATAATATGCCACCAGGCATTAGCCGCCCAGTACATCAAACCTGTTGCTCCATATTTCCAGCCAACCCAGGGAATGATTCGCTGAGATATGCAGGGATAATCAAGATACAACTGGGGATACGGCGAAAATGGATTTGCGCCACAGTACATCCAGAGAATGTCGCCTTCTTTTTTTCGTTTGAGCCAATCATTGTGATTAATTTCCAGAAATTGAATCTGTGGAATCCAGATATCTACCAATCCTACCAGTTCCTGACGTACTTCCTTTATGTTTGTGGCTAATTTGAGTTCCGGAAATTCCTTTTTAAAGAATCCGTACGCATTTGTCATTTGCAATAATATTTCTCTATACCTTTGCGGTTTATTCCAGTGCAATTCATCATACCCAAATAAATAAGCCTTATCCATAACTCCCATTTTTTTTATCTTTTCAATGACAGGATTCATCTCAGAGAGGGTTAGTTTTTTATCTTTCTCATTAAAATCTTTATCATTACCCCACCGCTCCTTATATCCTCCTAAATGAAAAAAATTGAACCTCTTGTTCCATAAAGGAAGAAGTTCTTCTATTTCCCCAAAGTTTCTGATACCCCATATGGATAACGTATTCGCCCTTTTCTCTGCCATAAATAGTCGAAAATCTTTTAGACGATCAGAAGCCTGCATTCCGTATATCTCGTGGGTAGCATCGGGTTGAAGCGGCACAGTAAATTCAAAATGACTTATTTCTGGAAGTGTCAGATCAAATACCTTTACGATCAATCTCACCGGAAAATTGTGGGAATTTGAAGGACGAATTATGATATCTCCCTCATAGATACCAGGTTTGGCATCCTCAGGTATATATACATCCACCCATAGAGGTTGAAGTTGGTCCTTTTTTACATGAAAAGAGTCCAATTTTAGGAGTATATCCGGTATCCAGCCTTTATATATACTTGGATGTTGTGAACCTTCACAATACACATAACCCAGGGGGAATACACGAACATTTCGGCTGTTTATGGTAAAATCCCCTCCCCTAAGCTTTAGATCTTCAGCATGAACGGTAACATTTATAAGATCTTTCCTGATAGGAATCAGGACGATTTGGACAGCTTCGTGTTCGTTTTTCCCTAATTCTATCTGGGCAACATTCGTGATGTTTCCTGCAAAAGGTCTATCCAACACGACCTTCTCCAGAGGGCTCTCCACACCAACTCCATATTCGGGATCCTCAAGAGAAAGTTTCTCCCGTGCATATTGAAGGCATTCTTCCTTCACCTGCTCTCTGGTCTTTGGATACTTTATTTCCTCGAAACATACGTTATCAATCCATGCCTTCATACCCTCACGATTGATCAAGGTGATGATAATATTAGCAGTGTTCAGATCGCCGGAATTATATACCTCCTTTACCTCATGCCAGAAAGGATACGCAGGATGGTAACTTGTTTTTCCAAATACCGTATATTTCAACTCCTGCATACTATCTGCTTTCGCCATAAAAGTGAAGACATACTCTGTGTGGGGCTTAACCTGAACATGTTGGACTATGGTGACTTCATCACCTAACGCAAAGTTTTCCATGAAAAAACCCTGTTTACCCTCACAACATTCATTCGTAATTTTGAACCTTCCATTTTTACCCAAACCGACACCCCATCCGATTGGTTTTCCATTACGATCAATTTGTTCAAAACCTGAATTTTGCAAAAGGTTATCGCTGCAAGCCGCAGTTTTTAAGCACAGAAAAAAAATCAAAAGGGATATACCAACGATTATTAACTTACTTTTGCTATGCATAATGTTTTTTTCTTTATAATGTAATATTTTGAAAAGGCGTCAAAAGAAACACACATTGACCCACCCCTGCATCCCCTCCCGAGAGGGGACTTTTTCTGCTCCCTCTTGAGAGGGGGTTGGGGGTGTGTTATTCCCCTCTTGAGGGGTAAGGGGTGTGTGGTACACGCGTTAACCGGCTATTTTCATGAAATCTTTTCATAGAACCCAATTGTTATCTTTTTTCCCGGCTTTTACCATTCGTCATATTTTTATTTAAACAAAAAGCTGTTCGAACCTTTTCGCAGCTATATCCCATGTATAATTATCCACCACGTATTTCCGGCACTTATTCCTTATGTCGTGCAGATCGCCTGGATGATCTATGAAATATTTTATCTTTTCTGCCATTATTTCAGGTCTTGAATCTTGAAAAAGGAGGTCTTTGGATAATCCATTTACTATTTCTGCAGTTCCACCTTCAGAACAACTTAACACGGGTAGCCCACAAGATAAAGCCTCAAGGGCAACCAAGCCGAATGGTTCTTGTTGCCATGTGGAAATATACAAATCAGCCATTTGATAATAAGATTTTATGTTTTCATGGGAAATATTTCCTAACAACCGTATCCATGTGTTTAATCCCTTTTTCAGTATTCTCTGTTCTAAATCTTTTTTTAGTGGTCCCTCACCTGCAAGGAATAGCAGCACATTTTCTCTTCCGTCGTTTACTAATAATTCCACCATATCTACCAGGCTTTCAAGCCCCATTCCGCCGTATAACCTTTTAGCGGTAAATAGTACAAACACATCTTTGGGTATCTTAAATGCCTCTCGTAGCCTAATCCTTTCTTCGGCAGTCTCAGGAGATTGAAACATATCTCCGTTAACACCGCCCGGAATGATTTCAATCCTCCTTTCGTCTTCCCTGTGGATATGCGTAACCTGATCACGCATATATTTACTTAAAACTACAATTCTCTGGCTTTTTTTCAGCACATAGCGTTCAACTTTAGTTAATAGGTGAATGATTATTTTGTCAGGAATGGTAATAGATGATTTTTTCCGATTCTTTGCTGACATATATTCTCCAACCGTTGAAGAATGAAAGATATATATTTTTTTGACATTCTTATTCTCTGAACAGGACAAAACACCGAGCGCGGGAAATGGTTGATTAAAGACAATAACATCAAAGGAAATGTCTTTTGCGAGTTTAAGGAATTGTTTTCTCGCTCCCCAGAAACTAAAGAGTGGATAGAGTTTATGAAGAGAGGTTCCTACGCTGGGAGCAGAGAATCTATGCACACGGATAGTATCAATAACCGCTTCAGGTTTATCCGAATCTTTTGCTTTGCGAGAAACAGTATGGATGACATGACCATGCTTGGCTAAAAGTTTACCAAGATGGTGAATTACAAGTTCGGCCCCACCCGTAAAATCCGGGAAACGGCCCTCAGCTACGATTAAGATATTCATAATGAGTTGTTTTTTGTGATAATATTATTGTTTCCTAAGATAGCATAAAACTGTTGCCCCAGGTTTTGGTCATAGTTGGCCTTTTTATGTATCAATGCTTTACCCTTCTCGCCAAACTGTTTTCTCAACTCCGCGTTTTTATATAGTAGTAAAATGAATGACGCTAGTGATTCATCACTCCCGCTTTCAAAGAGAAAACCATTTATATCGTGCTCTATAAGCTCCTTTGATGCCCCTCTATCCGCGCCGATTACGGGAAGACCAAAATACATTGCCTCAGCCAGTACCCTTCCGTACCCTTCTCCCCTTGAGGGCGAAACAAAGAGGTCTGCTTTCATAAACCAGACAGACAATTCCTTTCTCCCCATTCTTCCATGAAAAACTACTTTTTCCTCAATGCCAAAATTTGTGATTATCCCCCTTATCTTCTTTACATACCCCGGATCACCTTGATAATCACCTATTATGTGTAAACAAAGGGGAATCCTCTTTAATTTTCCAATGGCGTTGACGAGTACATGAAGTTCTTTAAAAGGCTCGCAGTATCCAATAAAGAGGATATGAAAGGCACCCGTATCTTTCCTTACTTGTACGTTATTACTCGGAGGCATATCCAACCGTGGATAGATGACCTGAATTTTCTTATCTTCAATACCAAGAGCCTGAAGTTCTTCTTTCGTAGAATTACTGTTTGCAATAATAAGGACTGCTGACCTAAGAAGCAAGCGCGTAATGAATCTGTCAAGCCCGTTTAAGAATGAACTTCCCAAGGAATGATGATAGATTGCATTCACAAAGATGATAAGCTGACTTTTTTTTCTATATCTGGCATACAAGGCAAAAAACAGGAACCTGTGTCTCAGATACGAATTCATAATTATAATTTCACCCTTACCCATCCCCTTCAATTTTTTAATTCCCCATATATTAGATTGAATCAGAGACAGAAGCGGCTGGAAACCAATCCTGTTAACCCTTGTTCCAAATGTTTGAGAATCCTCAGGGTCCCAGATTACAAGGCCAACATGTCCTTTTAGATAATCAATTACCTCATTCATATATTTAACCCCGCCAGTCTTTTCCTCGTGGGGGCGAGAACCCAGGTAAAAAAACCGCCTTTTGAGATCCATAAATCTTTACCTTCCACCTTTCAAACCTTCGGTTCGTTCCTTCACTTTATCCGTCATGTAAGCAGTCCACATAAAGCCTGAGCCAAGAAATAATAGTTTATTGGCCATCAAATCACCGCTGACCATTGAACTGCAGAACTCAAAGAAAAAAATAAGGGCGCCCCAGACAAGGGGAAAATTATCTTGGGTAATTCTGCGATGTTTTCTAAAGATACTAAAAATCATCCTGAAATTTAAGCATAGAAAGCATATAATCAAGCCCAAACCCAGGATACCAAGCTCAGACCCCATCTCTAGAAAAAGGTTATGGGGATACTGTCTGGCATCAACTAAAGAATAATATGACGAAAACCCACCCGTACCCAAACCAAGTAAAGGATGTGATTTACATGCATGAAATGCCGAAGTGAAAAGTGGCATTCGGCCCGTAGTATAATCTGTTCCTTGCTCTGATGCAGAGAACGTGAAGAAGTTATAACGATCTCGAACTTCCTGAGGCATGTATATAAAGGCAACACAGATAATAATGCCCACGATAGCAATAAAAACGACCTTTTGAACAAGAGGTTTTTTAAAAAAAAACAGGAAGTAAAAGAGAAGGGTGAGAAATAGAGAAAAGGTGGGCCCCCTCGATGCGGTACTCAATATAAGAAACATCAAACAAAAAAGGAAGGTAAGAAGGAATATTTTCATAATTTGTGAGCGAGTAATTTCAAACAACATAAGCAAGGCAAGGGAAAATACCCCCATCCCCCTGGCCAGCCAAATCGGATCGAAACTCCCTATGGTTAAACGACCCCATTTCTGCATCTCTCCGGCGCTTATTGTGTACAAACCCATGAACGAAAATACTACACCCAAAAAGGCGGCTGTATATATTATCCTCTTTAGTCTTTCACGCTCACCCACAAACAACGCTGTACCTAACAAAAGCAATAAGCTATAAAGCATATATGCCTGGACCTTCCACATACCGTAATTCGGAGAACGTGTCCACAATAATCCAGTAAATAAGATAATTCCAATACCTATTCCAACAAAATGTACGCCGCCTAATGTAAGGCCTTTTTTCTCTCTTATGATAAAAAATACCAGCAGGATGACTAACAACGAGGCGATAGGTAATGCCCTTAATCCTGAAGGCACACCTAAGCTATCAAAGATTGGATCAACAAAACCAAGAGAAGTAGCGTAAAAAACAAGACCCACTCCAGGATATAGAACAACAAGAGGGAGAGCCACCAATATCCCCACGAGGGCTATAAAATAAGTGGGTTTTAAAAATAGTATAGTTCCGGCAAAAAATAACGCCAGTAAAATAAAACTAAAATAGAGAACTATATTAGATTGCTGGATACGTAACATTTTTTAAATTATTAAAGAAACATTTTCAAATGTTCTTTCTCTCATAAAGGACGCTTAATAATCTGCCACTTCAAAAAGTACTTTTTTCCATCTTTCTTCCCAAATCTCCAATCCAAAGGCTTCTTTTGCCGTCTCATATGCCCTTTTCATGATCTGCATTCTTAACTCAAAGTTTTTTATCAGTAGTTCTAATCCATCTATTAGTGAAGCAACATCCGGCATTACCAAAATACCGTTGTAACCGTTAATGATCATATTCGTAATTCCGCCTACTGCAGTAGCCACCACCGCACAACCAGCGCCCATGGCCTCAGCCACAGATAGGGAGGTACCTTCTGACGCAATCGATGGGACAACGGCAATATCATGGCTTAAGTGAATGTCTAAGACCTCATGAGGAAGGTACCTGGTAAATACGACTCTCTTCTCATCAGAAAACTGTTCTTTTAACCATGTTCCTTCAGGGCCTTCACCTGCAAAAGTAAAATAGACGTTGGCGTAGCGCCGAAGAATCTCTTTCGCAGTTTGAGCCATAATGTGAACACCCCGATAAGAAGTAAAACGTCTGGCAAATAATATCCGGATAGTATCGACGGTTTGACTTCTGGAGTTTATCTGGTCAACGCTTGCTATAGATGACGTAAAGTTTGGGATTACCCATATCTTTCCCTTTGTCTCCACTCCCAGCGTTGTCCTATACCAGTTAAGAAAATTGTAATCAACACACACACGGTTTGGGCAATTTTCAAAGTCCCTCATCGCTGAACGAACAAAAAACCATTTTCCGAGCCTAGCGCCCCAGCCGGATTCAAATATTTTTTTGCCGGTCAGGTATCGAGTAGGGAGATCCCAGGATACCCCATGCTGGATAGCGATACACCTTTTATTATCAGTCTTTACACTGAAATGGTCAGCACCAAAAACAATGAGATCTTTCGTTACATTTATTTCCCTTGTTGCTGCCATGAACAACTCAAGTATTTTTGATTTAAATGTGAGTGGGGCAAGGAGAGAAGACCGATTAAAACCAGCAACCGGCACACCAACGATTTCCAAGGCATCGATCGTCCTTTTGAAGGGTTTGTTGGCAAACTGAAATACGACCGGATTCCATCCCATTTTCGAACAAAGCGCTCCGAGGTGTAAAAGATACGTCTCAATTCCGCCAATGAGTTGTTCTTCGCCATCGTGGTCAAACAATCTGTTGTAAATAAATGCTACTTTCATTTTAAGTCCCCCTTACCCAAAGGGGGATTCAGGGGGTTGTGTTTTTTCTCAAATTCTTCAATCCAGGATTCGATTACCTGCACTACAGCATTCATATCTTTTTTTACATCCCATTCATAAAACCGTAACAGAGACAGCCCCAACGACTCTAATTGCTTCTGCCTTGCCCGATCTTTCTCAGATTTGTCGTTATGACTGATACCATCAATTTCAATTACCAATTTCAACTTACTGCAGTAGAAATCTACGATATACTTACCGATTGGCTTTTGCCGCATGAATTGATATCCTTTTATCTTTCGTGCTTTCAATTTATTCCAAAGCAAGACCTCTGATAAAGTACTTTTTTTTCTGAGTTCTCTTGAGAGGAATTTTAGCTTCTGATTATAGTAAATCTTCATAATAGCGCTATTTTACAACCCCCTACGCCCCCTTTTCTAAGGGGGATTTTTTGTCTGCCACTACCAAGAATCAGCACAAATAAAGCGAAAATTCCGACACAATTAATTTTTGGAACTCTTTTATTCGTAATCTTAAAGGTGCAATCATGAAAACAGCGCCTCCACAATGCGTGCCGCTGCTTTTCCGTCACCATAAGGATTTTTCGCCTCTGACATTGCTTTGTACATTTCTTCGTTCCTTAAAAGGGTACTGACACTTGCAACGATTTTGTCTTTATCCGTTCCTACTAAAGCAACACATCCGGCATAAATGCCTTCTGGCCTTTCTGTCACTTCCCGCATTACGAAAACCGGCTTACCCAAAGATGGGGCTTCTTCCTGAATGCCACCAGAGTCGGTCAGGATTGCATATGCATGATCCATTAGCCAAACAAAAGAAGCATAGGGCAAGGGTTCTATTAAATGTATCCGATCCACGTTTCCTAAAATCCTGTGTACAGGCTCTTTTACGTTAGGATTTAAATGAACGGGGTACACAATGCAAACATCGGGATGAAGGGAAGCCAAATCGCGAATGGCGAGGCATATCTGCTCAAAAGCCTTGCCAAAGCTTTCCCTCCTGTGCCCGGTAACAAGGATCATCTTTTTCCCATTGAGGGCA
The DNA here is from genome assembly GCA_021646415.1 of Candidatus Brocadia sp. NCBI lineage: Bacteria > Pseudomonadati > Planctomycetota > Candidatus Brocadiia > Candidatus Brocadiales > Candidatus Brocadiaceae > Candidatus Brocadia > Candidatus Brocadia sp. The sequence goes on along the minus strand of SOEU01000029.1, from coordinate 6,175 downwards.
TTTTTTAAATCAGATGGGATATGAGGTAGATTTTTACTCACTTCCTGCCTTACCCACAATAGGGCATCAATGACGGTGTTACCGGTAACACAGATTTTATTTTGCGGAATACCTTCTGACAATAACGCCTGCCGTGCCCTGTTTGTTGGCGCAAAGTGCAGATCGGCAATTACCGAAGTAACGCGGCGATTAATTTCTTCAGGGAATGGGGCGTGCTTATTATTTGTTCTGAGGCCGGCTTCGACATGCCCCACACGTATCCCGTGATAAAAAGCTGCCATGCTTGCAGCCATGGTTGTTGTGGTATCGCCCTGCACTAAAATCCAGTCTGGTTTTACCTCACGCAACACAGACTCCAGGGAGGTTAAAACCCTGGCAGTTAATTGGGATAACGTCTGATTCTCCTGCATAAGGTCTAGATCAAAATCCGGGACAATGCCGAACAGGTCTAGCACCTGATCCAACATCTGCCGGTGTTGAGCAGTAACACAAACAAGGGAGCGAAATCTATCAGGGTGTTTTTCCAGTTCCTTTATAACCGGCGCCATCTTAATGGCTTCAGGACGGGTGCCAAAAATAGATAAGACGGTAAGCATAGCTAATAATTTTCTTTGTTTAATCAGGCCTTATGGTTAAGAAAATGCCTTATTTTCTCACAAAAACGTTACATTCACCGCCAATTATAAAGATTCTTCTACCCACGCCTTCCTTCTAACATTTCCTTCAATATTTGCACTGGTCTGTATGCATCCTGCTGAATCTCTGGGATACGCTTTGCCAAATAGCCACGTGTTTTCTCTATTTGATCAATCAGTCTGGTTACCTTCCACGAGATGTTATCAGGTAAGAATTCATCCAAAGAAACGACCCAATCACTATTATTGTACACATATCGACACATACCTACGGCCTTGCGGCTGTATGAGACCAGAATTGTAGGAACATGGGCGGCGAGCGCATTAATCGCACAATGCATTCGCGCCGCTACAACCAAGTCACATTTGACTAATTCTTTCTTGACCCCAACAAATCCCGCGTCGGAGTCCAAAAGCTTAATTTTATCCTGATATCCAGGCTCAATTGCTCCCTTGACTCTCTGCAAGTATCGGAGATCATCATCGTTCTCGTTAAAATTACACACAACATGTGGAATCAATATAATGCGTGCATTGAACGTTTTTATAATGCCTTGTATTGTATTCGCTTGCATTTGAATGGAATCTTCCAGGGAATATTTGGTATAGCGAGTTGATAAGGGACTGAGATTAATACCAATAGTTAAGCCATTACATTGCTGTGTATGACTTGCCTTAATCTCAGATGCAATCAAAAAGGCCGGGTCGGCGCAGGGAACAACATTATCACGAACCCCCAAAGTCCGTAAATATTCAACAGTAGCAGATTCACGAGCAGTGATTAGACTCAGCTTTTTTAGATGTCTTGCAAATACCATTTCGGCTCTTGGATTATCTGAGAAGGGACCTACTGAAGCACCCCACAGGACGTATGGCACTCCTCGTTTCTGCGCAGCATTACCAAACTTTGGAAGTGACAAAGAATAATTACCTTTAGGATGAAGTGTATAAATATCTCCCCCTATTGATAAAACGGTATCTACATTCTTAAGCAACTTCAAAGAATCTTCCATGGGAGACCATCTGATATCGCATAAAGAAAGTAATTTCCTGCAAATGTTTTTTACAGAATAACGACTAAGCATCCCTCTTTGAATAATTTGCACTTTTGAACCCTCCAATCTTCTTTGGTCATCAGAGGGACGTTTAGAGGCATAAACGATGTCAGCCTCAGGATATTCTTTCCGAATTATTGCTTCTGTACCCCGTACGATAGCCTCACAACCGTAATTATACACGCCGCCGATGCCGATCAAAAGTACCCTTGGTGATTTCGCGCTCACTCCTTGCCTTTCATCCGAGATAAAATGTCTCGATATTTTCGAATCAACCTACCTGGCAATTGGTTTGCCTTCCATACAATAGTTGTAATACTCTGCATAAAGAGTACATCAACTATTGCAAGCCAAAATGCCAATCGTCCGTATTTGCGTCCGTACTTTACCCATGCCCTCTTACTCCTATTCTGGGCGTGCCTCTGTAATAACCAAATGATTTTCTCCATGGCCGTGGGTTTTGCTCGTCCTGTATCATCTGGTTCGCGCATTCCACGGCGCATATAGATCAGTTCTCGTTTACGCCTGACATGCCCCCGTTGACTTTCTACCACTTCCTCTGGGCAAATCTTATCAATCGATATTTCGCCCCTAATCTGTCCTTCCCGGAGCAGTTCAATCAAGTTCCTGTTTCTTACTACAACCAGCGAGGTACCTTTCGGTTCCTGATAATAAGCAGGCAACCATGCGTCCATAAAGCATGCGTCTGCCATCTCCGAGAAAACGTCCATACAAGAATTACAGGCATTCAGGCGAAAATATGCGTTTTTGCCAAGGTAGAAAGGCAAACCCCGATACGGTACCTCTTTTCCTGTTCCTCGATTATCGGTTCCGCGGAACCGATAATCGGATGGCGGTCCACCATCCGATTTTCGCCGGTACTCAATTTTTTTTATGTTAGTACGATTCACACCGCTTTTGGAAAGCAGAAATTCTGTATAATAAGTATTTTGATACATACCACATGCTAGGCCGAGAACAAAAGGCACTGTTTTCTTCAATTGTACACTATTGCGAATCGCAGTGCACAAACAGGGAACTCCTATGATAGCCCATCGTTTACTTCTATCAGCAGTTATTTCTTTTACAATCTCAGACAATTCCACCGGATGATAAATACTTCCGGCAGATTGTCGTAGTTCATCAACAGATGAAGCAGCGTAGAACTCAAAAAAGCCTTTATCTTTATTTCGAGCAATTCGAGTTACCGCTACACATGTAACAAGTCCTCTTTTGAGAAGCCCTTCTAGGCACCATGTTGCTAAGCCACCTGAAGAGCTGTTTTTGCGAAGTGTTTCATCTCTCCTGTATCCTACGAAGCAATCAGAAAACCAGCCAATATCAGCATCGTACTTTGTGTCGGAGGTAAGATTAAATAATTCTGTATTTCTCTCGCGTGGGTTATAAAGTCCTTGAGAAAAAGGGCAGATATCCAGACACATATGACATTTGTCCCTACACAATACAACATCCACAGATGGTGTAAGATCTCCGTTTTCCTGAATCTTCATCGAAAGAGCATCAGTTGGGCATACACCAGCGCAAACACCACAACCAGAGCAAAGATCTTTTTGTACAACATTTCGTACTACATTGAGCATGTTTGTGACTGTCCTAACATAAAGTGGATTCCACGCAGTTGGTAAAATCCTTATCCATTCTTAGGTCAAAATGTGTACCTACAATTTCATTGACTAGAATTTTGGTTAACAGATTCTTAAAAGCTCCATCGCCAGGAATATCAATATTTGTATAGTAAAGCAATCTATTCCGTTTAAATCCGTTTTTTATCATAAGTGATTCTACTTCTGAAACATTTAGTGGTCGTTCATATTTACTACCATGAAGTGATGTATGATTTTGGCTTAAACAAAAAAGTATAGTTGTCAATTTCTTTCCTAACCTTTTCCCTATACCTACACAAATATAAAACCAATAAAGCACTAAGTAGCAGAAATACGCAGTTTTCCGTTTAAGTCCTGGATAGATTGTTATCTTGGCAAAAGAGGGTCTTCCTCTTGGGATGCCTTCTGATATATATATCGTTTCCTCAGTAACTCGTGCCAATTCACGAACCGCTCTTTCAAGATCTACAATGTGATGCAATACACCATTTATGCAGACAATTTTAAATGCATTTTTCTTGAATGGAAGATAAAGAGAATTTGCCAAAACTCCCAGAACACCATTCTCTCGCATGCACTTGCGAAGACTTTGTTCGGATATATCAAAAGCAAAAAGTGGTTTAATATAATGAGTCATGACGCGACTCACTTGACCCGTCCCACATCCATAATCGAGAATTGCGGGGGGGGGGGTAACTGCTGATGTTATTTCATCAGCCCAATGCGTGACCATCAACCTTGTCTTGGTGCCAAAGGTTCTAATAACGTTTTTTTCATAATCGGATTCGGCTTCTTGGTCGTGTAGTACAGATTCATAAATTGCTTGTTCTTTATTGAACTCGTTTGTGTAACTTTTTGATTCATATACCCTCATATCAGGAATTCCATCCAGTAAGGGATACTCATGGGCGCACAATTTACAGTGCAGGCTCCTGCTATTTTCTACAACATCACCATAACAAAGCGGGCAACAAAGGATCTCTAACAGTTCAGAATTCATTATCTAAGCCTCCTTTCAAAAGCCATCCCTATGAGTCTGCGAAAAACAACTCCCGAAATCACAAGGCATGGTGCAAACGCCATAGCGCGAAACCGCAACGGTACATTGGCAATATTCAAGTATACTAAAACAACAAGAATGCTCCATATTATTACCGATTCGAATGAAAACAGCGTTCCTTTTGGTACCAGATTTCTTGAGTAGTACAGTGGAAGAAGAATGAATGTGTTCAACACATACGCAATGGCAAATGACATTGATAAACCAGCCGCTCCCCAACGCATAAAGAATGCTGCAGAAACAATAAGGATAGTCGCCCAAATAATATTACTGAAGAGACCCCACCAAAGGAGGTTCTTGGACACCAGAACTCTCGCAAGCCCAGCCTTATAAAGCATAACAGACGTATAAAAAACAACAATGGAAAAAGTTATCGTGAAACTACGGGTATCAAAATTAGCGCCGAATAACGTTTGTATTATTTCGGGAAAACACAATAATGGTATAGCAACTATTACCCCAAGTATCCACGTAGAGAGAATATTCACAGTCCCCAGTTTTTCGGATATATTTACTCCGGCATTGGAAATCATTGACAGTAAGGGAGCGTTCAACATTCCGCTGACAAATACTAACAGATTTTGGAAAACGAGGGTTGCAGTAAATATCCCCATCTCACTGTATCCGTCCGGTTGGTTAACGAGCAGTGCGTTACAAGCCCAAGTTGTAGGACCAACCATGGCACCACTGAGGACTGCTGGAAGACTGAACCTCCACAGAACAGGCAACTCACGTCTGCATTCCTTAAAGGTGAAAGGAACACCATATCGTCGTGCTTCTTTTCGCAACGCCAGATGGTTTAAAAGCCAATTGAAACCAAGATTGATAACCAGGGCCCAAACGGCGCCTGTGAGGCCGGCATAATACGTTCCTCCTACAAGGATAGGGAACGAGATCAGACCAACAACAAGGTTGACATAGGCGATGGTACGAAATGCCTCAAAACCAGATAATGCCCCGGTCTGCGCCCCATTCAGCGCACTGATGAAAAGAATGAAAGCACCAATACGAAGCATGCCTGCAAGGTGCGGGGCATTAAGGGTATGCTCGGCAAGCCAGGGGGCGCACAGAGCCAGCCCGGCAGCCATAAGCCCACCAGTAATCAGAGTAAACAATCCGGAAAGCCCAATAATCCTTCCGGCTTTTTCAGGATCGCTCTTACGAAACTCTGCTACGTGTTTGGTGGCGGTTAATCCCATCCCAAACCCGGCAAAGATACCGAACATGCCCACCGTTGACTGGATTATTCCCAGTTCACCATAGTCAGTTTTCCCTAATATTCTGGCAACGAGGATAGATGCGGCTAGCATCAGACCCCTTGAAATCACTGCTCCGGCAGTTGACCAGAAAACGCCTTTTGCCAGACGATAGCCAATCTCAGATGCCTTCACACGATTGAGAACCGGATGCAAAAAATCCGGGCAGCAGGTGTATATTGCCTTCTTAATTCCTATGGATAGCATGTATGTTTACACCTAAGATAAATAGATTGATGAAACAAGCCTTCCTTATTCAATTATCATTTCCTTTAATGCAAGCTGACAAGCTTGCAGGCTTACAAGCTGGCAAGCATATCTGTGTCTGTATATTTCTATATCAAGAGGCTCGCAATTTGTGATTTATAAACTTGATACAGACTCACCATAATCTAACGGGGTGGCACGGACAAGCTGTCAGACTGTGCCAAATGAAACTGTTCTTTGACAAAAAAGTTTGAAAAAGAAACCCTAGCAGGCACTATTTTTCAAAAGCGAGTTGTTTCAAGCTGAAATAATATGATAAGTGACTATCGATATCACA
>SOEU01000028.1 GCA_021646415.1 Candidatus Brocadia sp. | reverse complement strand
ATACCTCCTTGGTTCTATTTTGGTTCTATTGAAGATATTTGATTCGTAGGAAATTATACCGTATTTGAGCCTCGTTTCATCAATAAATACTGTATATAGACAAATTTTTTCATTTGACCCAGTCTGTCCGTTTGTCCGTGCCACCCTGAAAGCCGCATACACAAAGTCGGTTTCTACCTTATATGATATTGATTTTTAAGTAGTAATTCAGAGACCGATTCGTCGGCCATCCACGCAATGATACAGCAATAGTGTGTTCATGATCCCGGATAAATAACATAATCTCTTACTTGTCCTTTTTAACCGTACAAGAACAAACATCCTTTGCATATTCCCACTTCACATGATCACCCTCTTCCAGTATGCACTTATTTGCAAAGGATGTCGCATGTTTATCATTAATATCGTAGTACCAAACCCTATCTCCAACGTGTCCTACAACATTATCAATTGATGTCACGAGAAAATAGCTTTCCTTTTGTTGCGACTCAACCTTTGCAATAGTCTGGAGCGCCTCCAGGACAGTAATGCCCTGTTTCCATTGCGTCTCTACTTTACGGTTCTGATGTAATCCACCATAATTAATTTCTATGGTTATCTTTTTGCCATCACAAAATGCGGTTGATAAAAAAATGAAAAAAACGAATATTCCTGCTACCCAATTTATCTGCCTCATGTTTCTATTCCTCCTTTAAAATTTAAATTCCAATCCTCCATACGCGGTAAAACCAAGCGAACTAAAACCGTTTACCTCTTCGTAATGATAATCAAAAAGGTTCTCAAGTCTGACATATCCGGTCATCGCCTTTGTAATGCCGTAACTTGTTACTACATTAGCCGTCCAGTAATTATCCATTTCTGTCCCATCACTATCGATTCTATCCCTAACCATAACTCCAGTCACATTAACATTCCACTTCTCCATCGGTTGGGTATTAACCCCAAGCGTTGCCCGGTTTCTCGGCCTGCGGGGTAATTGCTGATCCTTTTCTCTATCTTCTGTTTCTGTATACGTGTAGGTGCCATTAATAGAGAGTTTGGGAAGCAGTTTATAGATTACTGATGTTTCAATTCCTTCAGATGCTGCCCTTGCTATATTCTCCGCCAGGTAACTGCCATCAGGTTGAACTGCAGCAGTAATCAAATCTGTAAAATCATTCCTGAAGCAGGTAACATCCAGAATTAGTGCTTTTTTAAGAAATACTCTTTCAACACCAAAGTCCCAACCTTTACTCTTCTCAGGACCAAGGTTAGGATTGCCGAAGAAAGGGTAAAAAAGTTCATTGATGCTTGGGGCACGGAAACCGGTTCCCCATGATCCATGAAATCTGGTATCGATCTCTTCTATGTGATAAGATACTGTTGTTCTGTAAGTGAGATAACTCCCGAACGTGCTGTAATCATCATATCGTAGCCCTACGGACCAGTTTAATGAATCAAATAACGCTATCTGGTTTTGCAAAAAAACTGAATCATTCCAAAAGGTTTGTTTATCGAATACACCGACGCTCTCACCCTCCCGTATTTCATGCTCATAGCCTATTGTCAGGGTATCAATGTCCAGGAGGGCAAAATCAGATTGATGTTCAAATCTCCAGACCCTCGTAGGAATGTGAAATTCCCCTGCGGCGTCTGTTGGATCAAATCCTTTCAGGTCCGTATCATTCACAGAGACCAGAACCGATGGTGTCCAGAAATCCAAAAAGGTCTTGTGCACTTTTGTAGAAAAAAGGACTTCATCAGTCGTTTGGCGCCGGTCAGGGTCATCTACGGGACCGATACCGTATTGGAATGCATCCAATTCAAAATCAGAATGTGACCCTCTTACGGATGTATCAATCCTCCCATTACCCATAAAGTTCCATCCCAGACGCGCCGAGCCGGTGAAATTTTCATAACCATCCTTTTCATTTCCACTACTAGCGGCAGATATCCCATGGGTTCTCAGATAAGAGCCTCCGGCCGAATAATCGAATCTTTCTTTCCCGCCAGAAACACTAATACTCTCACGGTAAGTATCACGCATTCCGTATTCCGTCCCAAAAGCAACTTTATTATCTCCCTGCCCCTTTTTTGTAAAAACAGAGACAACGCCGCCGATCGCATCCGAACCATACAAGGTGCTCTGTGGACCACGTAAGATCTCAATCCTCTCAATGTTATCAGTGGTAAGGTTTGCAAAATCAAATGCCCCTGTTGTGGTACTGTTCATCTGTACACCGTCGATAAATACAAGGGTTTGGGCGGAAGATGCGCCTCTGATAAACATACTTGTTGTTCCGCCTATTCCCTGAGTCCTCGTAACCTCAATCCCCGAAGCCTGGCGCAAAACATCAAGAAGCAATGACGCCCTGCTATTTTTAATATCTTTTTCTGTAATAACCGTTACCGAACTACCGGTACTCCTTAATAATTGTTTTGTTCTGGTAGGGGTAATAACCATATCTTCATTATTATGATACGTATCTTCTTCCTTCCTTTCTTCGTTTCTATTTTCCTCCTTATTCTCGCTTACCTCCCTGCTCCCGGTATCCTTTTCCCTTTCACCCTCCCCTTGATTTTTTTCCTCGTCCTCATTCTTGTTTCGATTCTCATCATTGTTTTTTTCATCCCCTCCTTCATTCTTTTTATTATTTTCATCTCCTTTTTGATCTTTATCCTCAATCTGTTTCTCCCCGTCTTCTTTTATCACAGACTGAACGGCCTCTTCTTTAAATATGAGTTTTCTTGATGATGACCTCAAATCATATTCAGGATCATTTATTTCCGGTACGTTGGAGGACTGTTCTGTATTGTGGTGTTGTCCGGACAAATAATCTTTTTCCTGGTTATTTTCCGCTTTATCAATATTCTCTTTTTTGATGGAGATAAACAAAGGGGAAGTCATTCGGTTGTAATCCGGTGTATCTTGATTTTCTATGAGTTGTTTTTTTAACTCTGTTAACGCCCTCTTCAAATCTTCATTTTCCTGAATAAGCGATTCCACTGTTTTCTCATCAGCGAAACAATAAGGGTTTGATAATAACGAACTGAGTAATATAAAAACTATCGGCGAACAATATTTTTTCATTCCTGCATCTCCCCTCGGAAATAAGAATTAATCATACAATATTTGAATAGGTCTCCTGGCTTCCGGGTTTACCTACTTTCTGCGCCTTCCCAGAAAGCCGTTTAATCAGTTTAAACGGCTTTCCAGTGGCGTAGTGCAGATTTCGTCGCCGGTTACAGTTGCGGGGCAGCTCCCTTTTTTACGGGATTCCCTTGCATTCAAATTGCAATATAGCCACAGATGCACACGGATAAACACCAATACTAATTTTCCGGGTAAATCCAATAGCTATCCACAGATCCATTACTTTTAAAGAACATATATCAGGCAAAACAAAAAACCGTTCATTTGTATATTCAGCATCACCTCTCTTACTATGAAGAAGTTGTTCAGTTAAGCACTGCAGGTAGGTCTTTTGGCTACGGGTCATTCTACTCGTTGCGCTTTTCCCTCGCAAAAATCGAGAGTGGCTTTTGCAACATTCGTCACCGAATACAGCGGTGGTACCGATCCCTTTTCTCTCCGAAAACGACGGATTGCACAGACAAAAAATAACCAATATGGACATCACATCCAGAAACCGCACTACCTGAGGATGGGAAAATACAAACTTTTGATTTTCCCCGAGCTGCCAGTGCGGAGTCATAGTGACTTTTCCATACATGGCATCACTTAAAATCGGAGTGGGATTCCCTTTAAGCCCCGATGAATACCGGAACGCCTGTATGTGGAATCTAATGTCTGGTATTGAACTGTTCAGTTACATAGCATAACTCCCTTATATTCAAAAATAGGTCTATCATCCGGATTTTCTCTCTGATTCTTCCAGGCGAAATCTGATAGGGATTGCCACCCTGGATTTCACAGGCATATTTCCCATTCGTTCAGGCTGGAATTTCCAATGCCTCACTGCCTTTAAAGCCGCCTGATCAAGCAGTTGATAGCCACTGCTTTGTTCAACTTCGACCTTAACCGGCATGCCTTTTTGGTCGATTTCCACCCTGAGTATTACGAGCCCTTCCTGACGCATTTGTTTTGCAAGCCGGGGATACTCAGGCGGATGATTCTGGAAATAACCGGGGTTACCCTTCACTCTGTTCGTTCCTTGAGAAGGACGAGGTGGAGCCTTAACTGCTTCTTGTTGTTTTTTTATTGTCGGCGTAACGGATTTAGTTGCATCCGCCTCTGATCGTGGTGGTGTTACCGGTTTCTCCCTCGGCTCATTCTTAACAAATTCCTGCGGTTTTTTCGTTGCAGGAGTAATGGGTTGAGATACGTCTGCGTTGGGCCGGGGCAGTGTCATTTGTTCTTCCTGCGGCATGGTCTTCACTGCTTCCTGTTGTTTTTCCTCTGTAGGCGTTATTGATTTGACTGCTTCTGTCTCTGGCTGAGACGGTGTTACCGGTTCTTCCTGCGGCACAATCTTAGCAAGTTCCTGTTGTTTCTCCGTTGCAGAGGCAACGGGTTGAACTGCCTCCATCGCATCCGGCGGTGATATGGCAGTCACCAGATCAACGTCTATGCTCCCATTGTCTGATTGAATGTTGTACTGAACAGGCGTAACAAAATACTTCCCGCTAATAAAGAATAAAGCGCCATAAATAGATAATGCAAGTATAAATGCTTTTATCATACTATGGTTGCCTGGTTTAATCTTGCGGCATTTGTTGAATCTATCAGTTGTCATTTTTGCAAAGGTTCTCCCTGCTTTGTCTGAATGGCAACTTTCGTGATTCCTGAAGACCTTACTTCGTCAAGTATTTGAACTGCATTACCAAAATAGGCTTCCTTGTCCCCATTAATAAAAACCCTCATGTCTGGATTTTCTGTCTTTAATTGTTTCAAGCGCTGGGGTAAAAGGTCGGGAGCCAGCTTTTCTTGATTCAGGTATATATCTCCTGACTTGGTAACGGTGATGGTTACTGCTGTTTCTCGCTCCTGAGGTGTGCCTGTAGCGGCGGAGGGCAAATTCACACGAATGCCCTGATTCTTGACCATGGAAAGAGAAACCATTACAAAGGTCGCCAAAAGGAAAAATATAACATCAATAAGCGGAATGATCTCTATCCTTGCCTTCCGCCTGGTTGCTGGTAGTGGTATCTTCATAAATTTTTATCCTGTTTTAAAAGCAAAAGTTCGAGATGCGTAGTGGCATCCTCAATTTCATGCCTGGCTTCTTCAAGGCGTGCGTTGAGATAGTTAAACGGAATAAGTGCGACAATTGCGGTGATTAGGCCGTATGCGGTGGCAATTAAGGCCTCGGCAATGCCGCCAGTGATAACCGTAGGTGCCTCAAGATCACTGCCGCCCAAAAGGCCAAAGGCCTGTATCATGCCGGTTACCGTACCAAAAAGACCCAGGAGAGGCGCAAGGGTAATAATGGTATCCAGCATCGGAAGCCCCCGGTTAAAACGCTTAAGTTCCTTATTTGCAGCCTGTAAAAGAGCGTTTGAGAAGGCTTTGTGACGATGGCGAAGACCGTGAACAAGAGTAACGGCAACAAAATCTTTGCACCCTTCTCCTGCCTGTATCGCCTCTTCAATTTTCCCTTTCTCAACTTCAGAAAATATTTTTCCTACCGTTTCCGGATATCTTGATCTTTTTTCACGGATAAGAAATGCAATCCGCTCTATAATTACGGTTAGGGCTGCCAAAGACGCAACGAGGATTGGCCACATGACAGGTCCTCCTCTTAAGAATAAGTGAAACATTTTTGCTCCTTTTGAAAATTAGAACCGGAAAGTTAATGCGGCACGAACCGAAATGGGTTCAACCGATTTAAAGTGAATATCATTATGCGGAGCATCCTCCTCTTTCAAACGCGATGGATAATAATAATCAATCTCATGATCCCTGTTGTCGAGGAGATTGAAACCCTCGACACTGAAAGTCCAATTTTTATTGAAGTTGTAACCTACTTTAGCGCTCAGCAGACTGGTGGAATCTGAGCGGATGCTATTGTCTTCCGTAAGAGGACGAGGGCCGAAATACCGCAACCGTAGTTCACTGAAAAGACCACGCTCGCCTGGCTGATGGAACGCAATTCCTGTGGATATAACGCTGTCAATTGCACCAGGGACGTGTTTACCCCGCACTCCTTCACCCTCAACAGTTTCACGAAACTTGGCATGTGAAAACGAGAAATCGGCATCCAGGGAGAGCCATCCGGTGGGTGTGTAGTAATTTGTCCACTCGACACCATAACGTCTAGTCGGAGCACTGGCCTCGGTGCTACCAGCATCGCCGGAAAAAACGAGTTCCGAATCCATATCCAGCAGCCACAACGCCAACGTGCTTTGCAACCCCTTAACAATTGTCGTGCGTGCACCGATTTCCGCCCCTTTTGTACGTACCAATGGATCTGCTGATTCCACAGGATCTCCAGTCTTTGGATCAACATGTTGTGTCACACCGCGGCCAGCATTGCTGTGGAAACCGAGGCCAACGCTCAGGTAATACTCCGTTTTAACCCACGGGCCAAAGATAAGTGACCCTTTGGGACTGACGATTGCATCATCTCGTGTGCCGGAATTGGAGGACAAATCACTATCCACATCGAAGTAGTAATAATCCATCCGCAATCCGAAAACCGTGCGGAATTTGTCCGCCCATTGAACCTTATTCTCAACATAGGGGGAAACACTCACCTCCCATACATCATCCTCACGGGTTGTGTTTGGAATCGTCTCTCCGTCATAATCAACTTTATCTGTACGTCGTCGTTCTACAGTTTGAAACAAGCCATTTGTAACAGAATCACTGCGTATTTGCAGACCTACGGTGTTTTCCATATAGCGGCTAAACACTTCGCTGTACCAGGCTTGGCTGGCCTTTGTCCCGCCGACCCATCGCCTGTCAAGCTGCTCAAACTGATCGCCCTGGGGGCTGTCAAGAAAGTACGTGAAATTGGAAAACAAATCAAGATCATAGTAAAATCCGTAGAGCAATACCTTTGTGGAAGAATTTGGATCAGCACGGTGCCACTCAGACGAAAGACAGTACCGTTGCGAATCGCCGCCGTCGCTTGAATCCAAAGAATCAAAAAGGCCAAAGCCAGGAATTACATCCAGCGCACGCTGGGCAATTTGGTCGGTCGCGTTCCAGTCTCCGGCATACGCCATGGCCGTTACGCTATAGCCAAACTCAGCATCACCCCGACTGTAGCTCAATACACCATTTATCCTCTTGTAATCGTCCGGCTCGGTCCAGGGGCCGTCATTATGGAATAATTCAACGGCATACAGAAGATTGCCGCTTCCGACAAGATGTGATGAGGCATGCAGACCTCGAGCATATCCGAAACTACCGCCTTCCACCTGCGCTATACTATGCGGAAGAAAACTGACATATTGAATGTCGGCTGCGCCTGCGGAGGAAAAATCGCCAAGGTCTGCATAGTAAGGTCCTTTCCGGAAATCCACACGCTCAATCAGTTCGGGGATCATGAAATTTAAATCAGTATAGCCCTGGCCATGTCCATGAGTGGGCAGATTTACCGGAACGCCGTTGACCGAGGTGGCAAAGTCCGTTCCGTGATCAAGATTAAAGCCTCGCAGAAAGAACTGATTCGCCTTTCCGGCGCCACTGTGCTGGGCGACGATAACGCCGGGAACGGTCTCCAGCACTTCACCGGGACGTGACAAGGTGCGCCATTCCAACTCGTCCTTTCCTCTAGTACCTTGAGAAGCCGTGCTTGCGATACCGAGCAAACTATCTGCGTGTCCGTAAACCAACACTTCAGGTAAAAGAAATGCATCAGCTTCAGATGACAGAGGCATTGAATTGATGTCCTGTTGAACGGTGTTTGTTGAATTACCGACATTGTTACCGCTTTCTTCCGGTTGAATAGAGGAATCTACACCTGCAAAACATGCCGTCGAAGAACCGACTTCAACCTGCTCTCCGGTTATGCCCTGCCCTGAAGATTGTTTCAGAATTGCCGCGCTGCTCTCTGCTTCCTTTTCCTCCGAAAGATGTTTCTTCGGAGCAGGTTCTGATGTTTCCCCAGTTGAAGCGGTTTTACAATAAAAGTTAGGCGCCAAAGTAATTACCAACAAAATTAAAAGATACCTCATTTACATTCATCCTTTCCCCTCGGAAATAAGAATTGATAAAATTGTGTTCAAACAGGTCTCCTGGCTTCCGGGTCTTCCTACTTTCTACACCTTCCCATCCTGTTTTTGCGATAGCTTAGTCCACCGCAGAGAATGCAGAGGGCGCAGAGAAAATCAAGCGGTTGATGGGTTATGAAGTTGAATTTCTCACCTTCATATCGTCCCACTTTATTACCGTATGTTCTTTTCCGCTGCGTTCTTTGCGTCTCTGCGGTAAAACTATTATCAATAGGACAGTGGCATTATGCAGATTTCGTCGCCGGTTACAGTTGCGGGGCAGCTCCCGTTTTTACGGGATTCCCTGAATATTTGAACCGTAATTAATCGTTCATAAACTTATAACCACCCCTGTTTCCCCTCCTTCGCAAGGAGGGGATGATGGGGAGGTCTTTTTCGGCTATTTGTTAAATTCGGTTATAATCACAAAACTACATAAATAAAAAAGCCCGTTTCTTCGCATAAAGAAGAAACGGGCTTTTAAGTTATGATTATCAAAGCTTCACCTCCTTTACTCGAAGAAGTTTTTTCAGCAACCATTACAGGCAGGTCTTCTGACTAGCGGATCGTTCTACTGGCTGCACCTTCCCGGATAACCGTTTAAACCGTTCAAACCGTTTAAGCCGTTCAAACAGCTAAACGGCTTTTTCCAGTGGTTTCTGCAACGTTCGTCACCAACTACAGCGGCGGTACCGTTCCCTTTTCTCCGAATTTCTGATATAAGGAATTACGTATTAATTATTGTCAGAAATTCGTTGGAGTTGGGATTCCCTTTTCATTCCAATGGGTACATTGGGATACCTATAATGAGTAATTTATTTTTCCCCCTAAGCAATTAATTACATATACACTCCTTTCATAGAGTCTACTTATTTGTTTTTTTTGGTAAATTCTACAAAATATTCCTACTTCCTATTTTTAATATTATTTCATGAAAAATATCTGGATGGTTCAACTCATTCCAATTTTTGTGTATATTGTTGTTAAGATCAAAAGTGTCTTTTTCTCGCGGGAAAACCCACAATCCTTCTTTGGAAGCGAGCACCATCATTTTTGTTTGCAATCTCAAGGCGTAGGATTTCGCTTGATAGTATGCGTCAGCAAATTCCCGATATGTGCTTAACTGAAATTTTGATTCTAAAACCATTTTAGCGGACTCCTCGCCTCTTTTCGGATTAGCACCAAATGCATAGTCGGGATAATTTCGTTCTCCTCGCCCCATTTTTATAGGCATCTGCCTAATCCAATCACTCTCACGAAACCCAAGTTTTTTCAAAAAAGGCTCAATAAGATTAATTTCAACAGAACGTTCATCCTCCAGTTCAACTGATGGCAGATAATCAATGACGTCAATCTTAGGCAATACAGACAAATCCTGCCCTTTTTGCTTCATTATGTCTAGAATCGCTTGATATTCTTCTACTGAAAAAGGCTTTCCACTGGGACCTTGTAAATGTCCTTTAATTGCCGCTTTTTTTGATAAAAGGGGATGAGTCATCATTTCTTTAAAAGTAACAGGAACTGTCTTAATTGGAGAACAAATCCAGATAGTTCCGTGCCAATGAAAAAATGGATCAATAAAGCCATCAGAACTCGCTCGCCAAATAGATTGAATACAGCTTCGTGGAGAAACTTCGTGCATGAGTAAAATATCACCTCTGCGAGTTGCAATATTACCACCCCATTGATTGGTAGATGCTTGTGTGGCATTATCTAAAAAATCAAAATCCCATGTTCCTGCCAAAATCAACCATACTTTTGAAGGAGCAGGGAGTTCCTCATCCTGAATATCTTTAATGAAATTCGGTGCAAAATCATATAAAAAGGCACACATCTCATGTGGATTAAGACCATGCATATTACGAAACTCAAACAAGGCTTGATTGATCTTGTTATAATATAAACTTCTTCCTACTTTATCGTTCTTGCTTGGTATAGGAGGAATTGGGATATTAAATTCCTGGCAAATCTCTTGAAAAATATGGAATCTGGTACGAAATCTATATGGAATAAAATATTCCGGGTTAACAAAGAATAGTCCAAAAGAGACATACTCGACATAATTATAGAAATCATTCGGACTTTCTTGCCCACCAAAATCACAAAGTTTGACCAGTTTGCCTTTTCTATTTTTTGCAATAAGTGGTATCCCTTTATTGACAATTGATTCATAGAAATTTGCTGCTTTCTCAAAATTTTTAAACTTATACTTTGAGGCATAATTTTTAACTACCGTAGTTGTATGGAAAAGAATTGTTTCTGCTCCGATTTCCTTGACATACTTTTCATGGATTTCAACAGTATATTCTTCAAAATCATCAGTTGCTAATTCTCTTTGAAACCTTCTCGGCCCGAGATTTTTAAACCGCTTGATCGCATCTTGACCTTGTTTTGAGTTTTTGTAAATATTCCAGATGTAGTTATTAAATTTCATTGCTTTGTATCTGCCAACCTGCTTCACTCTTCAAAAAGATGTGAAATCAGATAGCCTGAATCAATTTCAAGAATTGACTTGGAATGAGATTATGAGTTTGTCATGCTGAACTTGTTTCAGCATCTCCAACTTATTCCAATTGAAATAAGTTCAACACTCACTCAAATCTCTCCAACCTGGATTAAAGGTATTTATCAAATTTATTTTCCAATCTCTATGCCAATTCTTTAATTGTTTTTCTCTTTTTATAGTGCTATTCCAGAAAATAGGTTTAGCGTGAATTTACAAAGATTCCAGATTCCGAAACAATACTGAAACTAGTTCAGCGCATGGTTCGGAATGACACAGCAAAAAATGCAGAAATGTTAAATCGTAACACTTTAGTTCTTTGAAAAATTGAAACAGTTTAGTTTTTCGAAAAATTAGTTGTGCTTTTTAAGTCCCGATAGGGACGTGAGGCAATAGGCAGGCAATTTATTGCCTGTATTTTTATCAAATAGAAATACAGTCCCGTAGGGACGATTGAGACGATTGTGTATCCATAATCTTCATTCGCCCCTACAGGGCTTTGCCTTGATAGTTTTTCAAAAAACTAAAGTGTTACGTTAAATCAAATATGCCTCGTAATCATCATTAAGTTTTCTAAATGTCCGGTTCAGGATAATTTCAGTATATTGTAGACCATGTTCATGTCCATGTTCCCGCGCACAATATTAGCCAATTCATTGTATTTGCGTTCCTTTATAGCTTTAAAATCCGAGTTGCATCCATTTGATGGTTTAAATCCCTTTTTTACCTTCAGGTAATCGATGAGCTTTCTGCGAAAGCAATCATTGTCGAAGATGCCGTGGATGTAAGTGCCCACCACATTGCCATCGGCTGAAATACATCCATCCAGTATATTCACCATTTTCCCTGCCCGTTCTGTAATTCTTGCAAATGGTATGACAGAATTATGACCGTTATACGCTGTCTTTCCCATATGAATCTCATATCCCGTTATCTCATCATCTACGCGAAACAAATTTTCATGTCCAAGCATGCATGCTTTTACCTGATAGGTTTGTTTTTCTCTGGCAAAGGTAGTGACTGTGTCCAGTAAACCTAAACCCGGAATGCTATCCCTTGATGATTCCACATGGTGAGGGTCGTTAATCCGCCTTCCCAGCATCTGGTATCCACCGCAAATACCTATGATCATTATCTCCTGTTTTGACAAATTTATAATTTCTTTCGAAATATCCGTTTTTCCCAAAAACATTAAATCCCCTACGGTATTTTTTGTACCAGGAATAACAAGCAAGTCTGGTTTGCCAATGTTTTTGGCCTTATCCACAAATCTCACCCTCACATCTTTTTCATGAGTAAAGATATTGAAATCTGTAAAGTTTGATATACGGGGTAGTTTGATTACAACAATATCTATAAAAGGGGTCAGGTATCGGCGGTCAGGGGTCAGGTACTTGTCTCCTGTATTCTGACCCCAGACCCCTGATCCCTGATCCCTATTTTGTACCTGGTTAAGGCAAGGCTGTTCTGTTAAATCGTTATTGACTCTGTTCCTGTCATTATCACCCAAATACTCAAGCGAAACGGAATCTTCGTCATCGATGCTGATATTGTGGATGTAAGGAATAACACCGAGAACAGGTTTTTTGATACGGTTTTCCAGCATATCCAATCCTGACTGTAATATACCTTTATCTCCCCGGAATTTATTAAACACAACGCCTTTTATCCTGTCTCTCTCATCTGCCGTTAACAATTCTAACGTCCCGACAAGCCATGCAAAGGCGCCTCCACGATCAATGTCTGTTACTAGCAACACAGGAGCAGATGCCATTTCTGCCATACCCATGTTGACGATATCACCATCTTTCAGGTTTATCTCAGCAGGACTACCTGCTCCTTCAATAACAATAATATCGAATTGATTTTTTAATTTATGGTAAGCTTCTTTTATGATTGAAACGAATTCACTCTTTTTCTGGTAGTACTCCCTGGCCGTCATGTTTCCTATCGGTTTACCCATGATAACGACCTGCGACCCACAGTCGCCTGTAGGTTTGAGAAGTATGGGGTTCATTTCTATCGTAGGCTCAATTCCCGCTGCCTCTGCTTGCGCCACCTGCGCCCTTCCCATTTCCTTTCCGTCTTTTGTCACAAATGAATTTAAAGCCATATTCTGGGCTTTAAACGGTGCGACACGGTAACCGTCTTGTTTCAAAATACGGCACAGGGCACATACAAGAATACTCTTGCCCACATGCGAACCCGTACCCTGTATCATGATGGATTTATTTGTCATGAGTTAACAGCAACCGCAGATTTCACAGATTACACAGATAAATAAAAAGATTTTTACACTAATCGATTTTATAATAAAGCATAGCCACATCCGAAAAGATTCAGTAGGCAGTTGACAGTAAACAGTAGGCAATAAAAACTTATTGTCTTTTTGTCAACTGCCTACTGTTTGCTGCTTACTATTTGCTGTTAAAATGTGTTAGTGCGCAGATCAATTATGCTTTTTAATGCAGCAATAAGCCGCATATTCTCGTCCCTTGTCCTTACCGCTACTCGAAAATACTTATTATTAAGCCCTATAAAATTTGAACAATCGCGAATGGCGATACCATACTCCAATAGTTGTTCACGTAGCAAAGGAGAAGTCATATCGTCTCTATTTATTTTGATAAAGATATAATTGACCGTTGGTTTGTAGGGCAAAAGCCCATGAATATCGGATAATTCTTTGAATAAATACAATCGCTCCTGTAGCATAAATTCTCTGCTTCTTGAAATAAATTCTTCGTCTTCTATAGCAGCCCTTGCAGCATATTGGGCTAAAGTATTCACGGACCACGGTTCCTTGTATTCCGTCATTTTTTTTACTAAATCCAGATTGGCAACAAGATATCCTATCCTCAAGCCGGGGAAACCATAAAATTTTGTAAGTGACCTGACTACAATTAAATTACGCACTGTACCAGCATTATTGATAACACTGTATCTTTCTGGTGTATCAACAAAATCCATGAATGCTTCATCCACAACGAACGTTATATCAGGATGTTGCCTTGCCATATTTACTATGACAGACTTTTCTACCAGTTGCCCTGTAGGGTTGTTGGGGTTACACAGAAAAACCATCTCTGCTTTTTTGTTATCAAAATGGTCTTCTCGATAGGTAAAACAAAAATCTTCTTCCATCTTCAGCATAGTATGAAATACCTCCGCGTGGCTGCATTTCAATGCTTCAGCAAATTCGCTAAAGGTAGGCTGAAAAATAATCCCTTTTGCTGGTTTTAGTGCGCGGGGGATTAAATAAAACAACTCTGTTGAGCCATTTCCTACAATGATTTCGTCTTCTGAATGCCTGATTTTTTGGGTAATATATTTCCTCAGGCTGGAACAATCAATGTCAGGATAATGCAAAATATCGTCGAAATTCTTCCAGATGATGTTTCGGACGTTTTCTGGGTATCCCAGAGGATTAATGCTTGCACTAAAGTCGAGTATCCCATTGCTTCCACTCTGTTTGTTAACACTGCAAGGCAATTGACGAATAGTATGCTTTATATTTCCGCCGTGATCTTTAAACATGGTTTTTCGTTAAAAAATGCATCCCATTCCGCCTGGATATCAAAAATTTTCTTGCTTCTCCAACAGTAAGAGGCAAAGTATCCATGGGGAAGTTATCTTCATCCCTGAGTTGTTGCATTAGCTGGGCAATCTGCGGAAGTTCTAAACAAGCATGTTTTATTTCCATCGCATTTGAAAATACATCTTCAGGGGTGCCTGTTCTGAGTATATTACCATGGTACATAATTGCCAAACGGTCCATGTAAACTGGCACTAAATCAATGGAATTTGTCGCCATGATAATAGTAATGCCATGCTTGCTGTTGAGTTCTTTTAGCAATACCATAAGGGAAGTAACGCCGGCAGGGTCAAGACCACAGGTAGGCTCATCCAAAACAAGCACTTCGGGTCTCATTGCCAGGACTCCTGCAATACAAATCCGCTTCCTTTGCCCAAAACTCAGGGCATCTACAGTTTTACTTGCATAAGGTTTCATACCCACCAATGACAATGCCTCATCTACCCGATGTGTAATCTCATTCTTTGACAACCCCAGATTCATAGGCCCGAAGGCCACATCCTCCCATACAGATGGGGCAAACAGCTGATCGTTTGGGTCCTGGAATACAATCCCCACCCTCTGGAATATCTCTTTCGATGAATATTGAACCAGAGGCTTTTGTTCTAATAAGAGTTCCCCTCCCATTGGTTTTAGTAAACCGTTGAGGTGTTTTAACAGCGTTGTTTTACCGGATCCATTTGGACCGAGTATGGCTAAGAATTCCCCTTTTGGGATATCCAAACAAACGCCACGCAACGCATGCGTTCCGTCATGATACCGGTACTGAACATTTTTTATTTGCAGTATCACCATATCTGCATCTTTCCTGTATAGACAAGCAGGGGTAAAATAAGGACCATTCCTATGGCGAGTGTATAATCTTTTTTATTCCATGGTGATAGGTTAACCGTCAATATGCCACCGCCTTCGTAACCTCTGACGTACATCGCTTCGTAGGTTCGTTCTGCCCTTTCAAAGGCACGGATGATAAGCAGTCCGCCTAATATTCCCAGGGATTTTATTGTTTTTTTCCAAGAGGTATGGCCTAAACGCGATTTTTGTGCAGTCCACATCGTAGATACTTCATCTAAGAGCTGGAAGATATATCGATAGATAAAGGCCAGCAGTTCGACTATTGTGTTTGGTACGCGAAACCATTTTAAACCTGCACACAACAGACTTATTGTTGTTGTAAAGGAAAATATCATTACCAATGAAATACCTCCCAGTACCTTGCTGCTGGTATAAAGCCCGCTCTGCAGCCCTTCTTCTTTCAATAGTATGTTGTATCCTGCAATTGAAAAGGACAGCCACGCTGTTTGGCCCTCATGCAGACCTTTTATAATCAGGATTAACAGTGAAAACAACACCGGCAGAAGCATACTTCGAAGTATTGCTATAAGGGGAATTTTTATAGAAAGGAGCAGGATGAAAGATACAGAAAGGAAAACTGACGGGATACATATATTTTTTGCCAATAGATTTATTGCAAGCAGAGAAATGACGTAGAACAGCTTTACCCTTACGTCAATCCTTGTTAGCCAGTTGTTCCGGCGGGCATACATATCAGAAAATGTGTGATGGAAAAATTCCATAGGGTGCTTAATTATTGTCTATTTTTCATAAAAAAGTCTTCGTACATTAAATCCAATAACAAACCCGCCAATTACCCCGGCGAAGGTAAACACAAAAAGGAGCAAATCACCCTGGTCGGTATTGATATAAGGATCACGGGGTGGGTGGCCATACTTTGCCGCATATTTACCCACAATGCTTACATCAATGCCGGTCCATGCCCCTTCTTCACTTGTTTGTGCTACAGGCATATCAGTATTCTCCGAACGTTCTTTGGCAAACAATGCCGTGGGGAGCACGGCTGAAATCAGAAAAGCAATAAAGAAGACATTTGTCTTATGCCTGAATGGATTTTGTATCATCTCTCATTACTCCAAGGGTCAGCAAAATACCCGGTCTCCGTTTATAAACAAAGACCAGCACAAATCCCACTACGACTCCCTCAACAACACACAGTATTCCTTGTGAGGTCATCATGAACACCGCAAAAATTTCTCCAGTGGCTTTAAAGAATGACCCGCCGTTTCCTATCACAAGCAGCCCTAACTCAAGAGATGTACCCAGATAGGTAAATAAATCAGAGACCATACCGGCAAGGAATCCGCTCCAAAATAGCGGCAACCTGCATCGTTGTGCTATTTTAAAGGCAAAATAGCCAGAAAACGAACCCAGAATACCCATAGAAAATATATTTCCACCCAGCGTAGTTAGCCCGCCATGGGCGAGAAACAAGGCTTGAATCAATAAGGCAATGGCTGCTACCAACACACTAACAAAAGGGCCCAACAAGACAGCGCTCATACCCGTACCACACGGATGGGAAGTAGCCATTCCATTCAGGGCAATAACTGGGATGGGAAAACAGGAAAATACAAATACCGCTGCTCCAAGCATACCCACCATAGGCAGAAAACTTGGTACTCTCCTTTTCTTTTGTTTAAGATGATATGTTCCAATCCCTACAAAAGGCAGTGATACCGCAAACCACGTAAAAACCCATTTAGGGGGTAAAATTCCTTCGGTAATATGCATGGCGTATACTACGTTTTCTAATGCAAAAAATGACGTGAAAAAAAAGAAGGTAACGAATAGTAGTGTCCTTGACATTGCACCTTTCCTAAAAACAAAAAAACCCATGTCTCCGATAGGGAGGGCACGGGTTTTAGAAAAACATCCAGACCTTAGATTTCACAGATGGCACGGATACTATTTTGTGGAGTTTGCCACAGCGCGGAGAACTCAGAGAAAAAACTAAAGGTGATTTTATTTGCTATTCTCTAAATATCTCAGCATCCTCTGCTGTGTGTTCAACTGGCACAATGAATTTGCTCGTTTGTCTGTGTAATCTGCGAAATCTGCGATTAATACCCTTCACCTTCTTTACCATCGAAGACTACGTGAAGCAATTACAGGCAGGTCTTCTGGCTCCCGGATCATCCTACTGGTCACCCCTTCCCAGTAAGCCATTTGAACAGTTTAATCCGTTTAAACGGCTTTTCCAGTGGTATTGTGACTTTCGTTCCCGGTTACAGCGGCGGGTCCGCTCCTCATCTCGTTTTCATAATAACAAGATATGGATTCCCTTTTAACGCCCACATATTTGCGGGAGAAATACCTGTAATCAATTTCATTAACCAAAAAGAGCAGGCTTTTTACTACGGGTCAAATTTTACTTTAAATAATAACTGGTTGTCAAATTAAATGTTTTTTAGTAATTAAAGAATGTAATTCTCATGTTCCTCATTTTTCCTTTGATTCTCTGGGATGAGAAATATAAAATACCGCCTGAATAGTATAGTTTGTGATGGTTTGAGATTTGGGTTTTTGGGCAATTTTCTTGATAAGGGGGTGTGATTCACATGGAAATAAAAAGGAATGTCCGTACGGTTTTTCTTCTAACTGCAATTCTCATTGCTATAATGGGATCGGGCTGTGCCATGTTTAAGAAAAGACCTCTCCTGGTACCTCGAGAATCCGGCGATACACTGGTAGAGATTACCGACCCCAAACAACTTCCCAAATTTCAGGATGATTATAGCAGAGACACCTTGTTGCGTTCAATAGATAACAGCCTTGACTATTTTAAAAGGGTTAAGGCTAATCCATATGGTTTTTATATGACAGGATTTTCACATGAAAATCTGGAAGATACCCTAAAATTCTTTCGAGAAGGTTTCCTTCGTTGCAGAGACGCCGAGGAACTCAACGATTTTATTGGTAAAAATTTCAGGGTCTTTCAGGCTATTGGAAAAGCTTATGAGGGTCAGGTTCATTTTACCGGTTATGGGACACCTATTTACGATGGAAGTCTTACGTTAACCGGAGAATTTCGTTACCCCCTTTATAAAATACCATCTGACTTTAAAAAACCTTATTATACACGACGTGAAATTGAGGAACGCGGCCTCTTAAAAGGGAATGAAATTGCCTACCTGAAATCAAAACTAGATGCTTATCTTATCCATGTTCAGGGATCAGGACAAATCAAATTACCATCGGGGGAGATGGTCTATGTGGGATACGGAGCAGACTCGGGACACAAATATAACAGTATTGGACGTATGTTGGTTATGGATGGCAAAATTCCCGAAGAAGAATTAACCCTTTCTACGCTTATTAGTTACTTTGAACAACATCCCAATGAATTGGATTATTATCTTAGAAAAAATGATCGCTTTATCTTTTTCAAAAGAGTCAATTACGCTACCCCTTATGGTTCTATAGGAGTACCCGTCACCCCAATGAGGAGTATCGCTACTGATAAAAAAGTCTTTCCTGCTGGTGGATTGGCCTTTGCTGTTATAGAACCAAGGAAGGCAAAGAAGACGTGGAAGTTCTGGAAAAAGGGGAAGAGCGAGGCAAGAAAGTCGTTCTTTGTTCTGGATCAGGATACGGGAAGTGCGATCCAAACCCCAGCCAGGGCCGATGTGTATTTTGGGATTGGAGACCAGGCCATGTATGAGGCCGGGAATTTGAATACCTTCGGTCAACTCTATTATTTCCTGAGGCGATAGATTTCTTTGAAAATAATTTTATTGACAATCTAAACATTTTTTGTTAATTAGCAATAGCAAAAAGGCAAACCCTGAGTACTCAGGTGGCGTGAAGTAAAGGGACATTACCCATCACGGGAAGCTAGAACAACAAAGATAGCCTTGCTGCCGAAAAGAAACATTTTTGGTTGTAAGGCTTTTTTTGTCCAGTAAATAAGAGTCAGGACAATAAGACAGACTACCACGTGTATTCTACCGAACAAGATTCCAGTATCGATTAATCAGTGCAGTTTTTAACAAAATGACTTATTTAAATAAAAAAACCAAAAACGAATCTAAAATTATAAAATAATTTGTCTAATGTGTTAGACAAATTCGGAAAAATGAAAGAGAACCCAAAATATAAAAAAAAATTTTTTATACTAACCTGTTTTGAAAATCTCTGTAATTTTTCAGTCATGTATATGAATATAAGTATTTATAATTATAATAGTTATATGTTTTTTTATTCAAGGCATTCAAACTTACTCAAATGACTAAAGCGAAAAGCTGTTTAACATTCTGACCATTAAATGAGTTAAAGGAATGCAATTTGTTCATGTTATAGGATACCAGGAGGGGTCAATTTGATTTTGATGCTAAATTTTAGATAACATCAAGAAAAGGCAGACCCCGAGCAGTTAGGGGATGCAAAAGGAAAGGGTCTTTATACTTACAGGGATGTATGGTAGGAAAGACAGCCTTACTGCCGAAGATGTTTAAATAAATATTTTTGCAGTAAGGTTTTTTTATCAATAACTACAAAGACAATCTGTGCATCCAATAAAACACATCTTTAATATAAAGAGATGCTTTCGTGCTGAGACCGTAAGACCCTTATTTTAGAAAAGGAGGATTAGATGATAGGGAAGAATGTGAAGTATAAATTGTTATTTTTTTCTGGTGTTATGGCATTTACACTGTATGGGTGCGGGGCTTTCAAATATGAATCTGGTGTGGGAGATGGGAAACCGCCACACTACCACGGACATGTTGAAGATGAACCACCACCAAGACATACGCATATGCATGAACCAGAACCACCAAAAGGTGACATGTGTGTTGTAGATGGGGCGTATCCCACAAATAACAAGGATTGTTGTAGTGTCATTTATCTGCAAAAAATGGCGCCATGCGCTGGGCGGGTTGGTCAGGAATACTGTTATACAATAAAAGCCACTAATCTTACCAAAAGAAAAGTGAAAGATGTAGAGGTCATTCAGACCCTTCCAAAGAATTTTGATGTAAAAAGTTCTGATCCTGAAATGGGAAGCGGAAGCGGTGGAGGCGTGGCAAAATGGTTCCTGGGAGAATTGGGGCCTGAGGAAACAAAAGAAATTCATGTATGCGGTATTCCAACACAAAGCGGAAATATGCCATTTTGCACTGATGTAACATACAAATTGCCGGAAATTTGCCTGGATCCGGTAATTACGGAGCCGAAGGTGGCTATCACTAAAAGTGCACCATCTGAGGTTTTGCTCTGTGATATGATACCGATGACATTTGTGGTAACCAATACGGGTTCCGGAATGGTAAGCAATATTAAGATACAGGAGTCGCTGCCAGAAGGTTTGAAGACGCAAGATGGTAGAACTGACGTAGAGTTAGACGTTGGCTCGTTAAACCAAGGAGAGTCGAAAGAGGTGACATTAACGGTCCAGGCAGAAAAAACGGGTACGTTTAGCAATACTGCGACGGTGGTTGCAGAGGGTGGTTTGACTGCAGAATCCAATACAACCACAACCACGGTAAAACAGCCGGTACTTACGATAGCAAAAACTGGACCTGATAAGGTATTTATGGGTCGCGATATTAGTTATGATATTGAAGTAAAGAATGAGGGTGACGGGGTAGCGGCTGCAACAATTATTGATGACGCTGTACCTGCAAACACATCGGTTAAAAGTGCTACAGAAGGAGCTACGATGTCGGGTAGCACAGTTACATGGAATTTGGGAGCTTTACAGCCGCAGGATTCAAGGAAGGTTCGTGTGACTTTCACTCCAAAAGCTATGGGTGTAGTAAAAAACACGGCAACGGCAAGGGCTAACTGCGCTGATGCAGTTTCTGCGTCCGCAACTACCGAAGTATTGGGTAGACCTGCAATTCTGCTTGAGGTAGTTGATATAGAGGATCCAATTGAGGTTGGTAGTAACGTGACATATGAAATCACGGTAACCAACCAGGGCTCTGAAACGGGTACAAATGTAAAAGTTGCCTGCATGTTAGAGGACACAATGCAATATATATCTTCTTCTGGACCGACAAATGCGACAGTCTCTGCGGATGGCAAAACGATAACCTTTGAATCTTTGCCGACCCTTGCATCTAAGAAAAAAGCAACCTGGAGTGTTGTTGTTAAGGCATTAAGTGAAGGAGATGCTCGTTTCAAAGTTACCATGAGTGAGGATTGCCTGACGAGACCTGTCGAAGAGACTGAGGCTACAAACTTCTACGAGTAATGTTTATGCGTAAAGTGCTTGATTCAAACCGCTGAGTTATCTGACAGGATGGTTTGAACTGAAATGAAGTTTTGAGTCTCCATGATGAATAGTTGCAAAATTCTGTAAATTATTAGGGGAAGCCGGGGCGCTTTATTGTCGCTCCGGCTTTCTTTTTTTCTAAAAGTATGAGTTTCTATTTTCATAGGTGTTCAACGTGCTTTCGAAAGGAGTAAAGTATGGGTTATTGGAAAAGATGTTATACGTTTTTACTTTCGTTTCTCATAGGCACGTCTTGCATGTATGGTTGCCGTTATCAGGAAGGTGCTTTTATGCATGAAAAACCACCGTATTATCACGGGCATGTAGAAGATGAACCAGGATACAGACATGAAAGCATGCATCAACGCAGGGAGACGAAAGCAGTTTATGAACCAGGTGAAGCTAAAGTATTTTCCACAAGCAGGAAAGAGTATGGAGTTGTTTCTATAGAAAAGGATGCGCCCGCTGAAATCCAGGTTAATAAGCTGTTTAATTATACTATTAAAATTACTAATCGTACTGGTGAAAGAATAAAAAATGTTGAAGTAACCGAGACTTTTTCCCACAAGTATAAACTAAGAGGTTCTATACCAAAGGTGGAAAAGGAGATCAGAGAGGGTACGGCAAAATGGTTTATAGGAGACTTGAATCCGGCAGAAACAAAAATAATACGGATTACCGGTGTACCCTTAGAAACCGGGGATATGCCGTTTTGTACAGATGTGGCATATAACTTACCGCCGCTTTGTAATATAACAAATGCCGTGGAGCCAAAATTAACCATCACCAAGAGTGCCCCTAAAGAGGTTTTGCTTTGTGATACAATACCAATGAGCCTGGTGGTAACAAATACGGGTACGGGTGTTGCGCAAAATTTGCAGGTAAAAGATTCGTTAGCCCCTGGATTAAGAACGGTGGATGGCAAAAGTGATATAGTTCAAGAAATTGGTATTTTAAAGCCGGGGGAGTCGAGAGAAATTGCCCTGTCTGTGAAGGCAGACAAAACAGGAAAGTTCAGTAATACCGCAACAGTTGTTGCTGAAGGTGGATTGCGTGCAGAATCTAATACTGTCACAACTATTGTAAAACAACCGTTACTTACCATCAAAAAAAGAGGTCCAGAAAAGGTTTATACAGGACGAAATATTACTTACAATATTGATGTAAGCAATAAAGGTGATGGACCTGCCGCATCAGCAACCATTGAAGATGTAATACCAGGAAATGCAACTTTCATAAGTGCTGGTCAAGGAGGTATATTTTCTGGTAACACGGTAACATGGAATTTGGGAACCTTGCAGCCGAGAGATTCAAGAAAAGTTAGTGTGACTTTAAAAGATAATGGTCTGGGTGTAGTAAAGAATATTGCTACGGTTAAGGCTGTCTGTGCAGCGCCAGTGTCAGCGTCGGCAACCACTGAAGTGTTGGGTATTGCTGCAATCCTTCTTGAGGTAATCGATGTAGAGGACCCAATAGAGGTTGGAGATAACTTGACTTACGAAATTACGGTAACCAATCAAGGTTCCGAAACAGGAACTAATATAAAGGTTGTCTGCATGCTTGAGGACACAATGCAATATGTTTCATCATCTGGTCCTACAAATGGAACAGTCTCCGTTGATGGCAAGACGGTAACCTTTGATCCATTGCCTACCCTTGCATCAAAGGCAAAAGCCTCATGGAAAGTCGTCGTGAAGGCATTAGTTACCGGAGACGTTCGCTTTAAAGTTAATATGATTGAGGATTGCCTGAAGAGGCCAGTTGAAGAAACTGAGGCAACAAACTTCTATAAATAGTGTATGTTAATGGTTGGTACTGAAAAAGTTTGTCAAATCTGCAAAGATTGAGGGCTTAGACGTACGAAATCAAATCTATTCAGGAGGTTGATGCTAAGATGAAACAAAGATTATAGCTTGACATAAATAATATTCTTTAGCTATAATTTCATCTAAATTAAGACTTTAATTTTAATTAATAACGGAAAACCATCAATAAAAGGAGGGTATTTTTGGACAATGTGCTAAACAAAGAAATAAAGAATATCATCGAAGCCTGTCCGGAAGTCGGTCGTATTCTGGATGAATATGGGATTGGCTGCGTCCCCTGTTCGGTCGGGAGTTGTCTTCTGAAGGATATCGTCGGGATCCACAATCTCGATCCGGAACAAGAAGCTACTCTGATGTACCGAATAGAAAAAGCTATTTATCCGGATAGGAATGTTCCCAAACCTGTGGTGGATACGACCAAAAAATCAGCCCCGAAAAAAATCAGCTATTCTCCGCCTGTCAAAAAGCTCGTTGATGAACATGTATTGATCGAACGGCTCCTGACTTTAATTCCGGTAATTGTTGATTATATCGAGAGCAGTATTGTTGTGGATAAAGAACTGATTTTGAACTGTGTTGATTTTATTCGCACGTATGCTGACAAATATCATCATATGAAGGAAGAAGATATATTGTTTAAATACGTCGACGAAAATGCGGAGATAATCCAGATCATGTATAAAGACCATGATACGGGAAGGGGTCATATCAGGAAGGTTGTTGAGGGTGCTGAAAAAGGAAATAAAACTCAGATCAAGGAACATATCCTTGGTTACAGGGATTTATTAACGCAACACATCAAAAAAGAGGATGAAATTCTTTATCCGTGGATTGATCGGCAGTTATCCACGACCCAAGTCGGTGAAATGTTCCGTAAGTGTAATGACGCAGACGCCTCAGTAGGTGACGAACTGCCAAGAAAGTATGAAAAGTTTATTGCTGAATTAGAAGAAAAATTTTTACA
Organism: Candidatus Brocadia sp.; assembly: GCA_021646415.1. NCBI lineage: Bacteria > Pseudomonadati > Planctomycetota > Candidatus Brocadiia > Candidatus Brocadiales > Candidatus Brocadiaceae > Candidatus Brocadia > Candidatus Brocadia sp. The sequence goes on along the minus strand of SOEU01000028.1, from coordinate 11,397 downwards.
GGAGGTTACAAAATGAGTGGATGTCCAGGATCAAGAACAATCGATTTTAGTGAAAAGACGAGTCAAGAGGGTAGCGAAACAGGGAAACGCCCTTCTCAATTAAGACAATGGCCAATACAGATGCATTTAGTTTCTCCGCAAGCACCTTATTTTCAGGGTAAAGATATTTTGCTGGCTGCAGACTGTACGGCTTTTGCGCTCGGTGATTTTCATAAAGATTATCTGAAAGGAAAAAGTATTGGAATTGCCTGTCCGAAACTGGATTCAGATCAGGAAGTCTATGTCGAGAAGATTAAATCATTGATTGATGATGCAAAGATCAACACCTTGACTGTTATAATTATGCAGGTCCCATGCTGTTTTGGTTTAGCCCAAATTGCCAAGGAAGGTGCCGAAAAGGCTTCTCGTAAGATACCGGTTAAACAGGTTGTTGTCGGGCTGGAAGGCAATATTTTATCCGAAGAATGGATTTAAAACCGTACAAATGTCCTGTCTCATCAAAAATTCCCCGGGAGAGATTCTATCTTCCCGGGGAATTTTTTTATTGTAGCTATTCGTTTACAGAGAATGGTGATTAGTTGAACCGCTCGCTTTGCTTATTGTCCTATCCCCCGAAAGATATGTCGTTGTGCCCTTGTGCTCTCTCCGCGCATGAGATCTATAATCATTTCAACACCTCGCCCCTGAAACTCGTAGACTAATTTTCCACCGCCTTCTTCTGAATAACTATTGTACAGAATCCTTCCACAAACGGGATTGCCGTCGAGGCTGGCAGCAATAATCTTTAAAGGCAAGCAACAGGCGACTTGAAATACGAGAGTATTGTCAAATGCGAAAAGGCGTGTGTAATGTGGTCTTCGTATGCCTCTTTGTCTCTTGCTGATATCTTGAGTGTGTGTGGAATGGACCGCTTCGTTGTCAGGTTGGGTTTCGATCATATACTTTTCGTCGGTATTCATGAGAACTTTCAGAGACTGATTTACATTCAGCCCTGCAAGCTTAAGAATTGTTTCGGCATCTTTTGCATCCTGCGCAATGCTATCAGCTGTTGTGGTATTTTCTGCCCTGTTTCTTCGGCTCAACGCTTTTGGTGCAGCACGATTGACCAAGGGGAGTTTCTCATATGGTATATTTACGGAACTTTTTGGTATCACTTTCTTATCAAAGTATTATGTTCGCTTTAGGTGATTATTGTTAAGGTGATGAGGGAGAGATTAACTTAAATGTAAATAAGGCGATGCCTTGTCCTGACGTTGATATTCTCGGGTAATCGTTTTTTTGTCAATTTCCTTCATTAAAACGTCAATGTCTTCCTGTTTTGGTTCTTTGAAAGTTTCGCCTACCTGATAGTGGAATATCGTGCTGACACTTTCATTAAACATATTCTCTGCCGATGTAGGCATATCAATCAACTTGACATCGATATTGCTTAATAAATAGGTTATTTGGTCAAAAAGAACACTTGTTGCTACCCCCGAATGAATAAAAGAATGCCGGTACAAATTGTTTTCAATATCGTGCATAAATCCGTCGATTTGAGCGATTTGGTTTTGCAAGAGGAGAATCGCCTTTTCTAAATTTTTTCTCGCTAATTGAGAACTTTTTAAATAGTCAATATAAATATCCGGTTCCTTGGATATCTTCTGATCTTTATCTCTGGTATGTGATGAAATACGGTCATCAATGCCTTTAACCTCATCAATTAAGCGATCAAACTTTTTTTCGATGTCTTCAAACGCTGATATATTTTTATAATAACAGGTATCTTTCAGTTCTTCGTGGAATCTGACGATCTGGGCTAAAAAATCCTCTAAGTCCTTTGCGCTATATGAAAAAAACTTCGCTTCATTTTTAAAGGTATCGATTTTTCTGATTTGGGCGCCTTTTTCAATAATATTTTGAAGACCTGTTTTGATATCCATAACAGTTCTAAAAACAGGATTTTGATTTAGCTTCAATATAATTGTGGTGGCAGATTTATTTTTGCTTATAATAAAATCCTCCAGAGAATAAATCTTGTTTATAATTTCCTGATAAGCGTTTTCCTTTAACGGCTTATCAAACAGAAGTTTTTGCAGGCCCTTAAGTATTTTCCGGACGGATTCTTCTTCTTTTGAAGTCTCTAACATTCCCCAGTCACTAAGTTCTTTATAAAGGGTTTCGAATTTGTTTGACCTAACAAAAATAGCATCAAATGGATCCTGTATATCTCTTTTTCTCTCAACTGTCTTAATTAATTCCTTGAGTTGGTCAAGGATATCAGACAAATTTGTCAGCAGGGGCACGCACTTTCTCGCTTCTAAGAAGGCCTCCCTGCCGCTAACAGTCTTTAACTTTGATAGCCTTTCCAAATTTTCATTAAATTTAAATATGAGTTTTTGAACGTCCTCTTCCTGTCTTGCTTTCAAAACTTGATCCTGCCGAAAAACTGGCTTTGTGGAGATCTCGATTGTTACAGAAAAAATTGACTCAATACATTTTTTGACAAGTGTACCAAATTTTATTGAGGACTTTCCTGCAAGATCAACCACATTCTGTGTGCTGCCAGCAGTTTCGGTTTTCGTATCTCGTATCCCCAGAAAACCCAGGTATGCAAGCAGTTTGCTAAAGGAATTCAATAGTTCCTGGTAATCACGTTGCAGCAACGGATGATTCGAAACTATTTGAAGCTTCTTCAGTTCATTATAATTTGCTGTTAAATTTTCCTGCTCGCTGTGAATATCTGATTTGTGTTTTGATAATTTTTTCGTTAACTTGGCAATAAACTTCTCAATGCAGTTTGCATAGGTTAAAAAGAGGTTGTATTCTTCCAGAAGTTTAAATTGATCATTGAGTCTGTTCGCTGCTGAGTAGATATACCCTGTATAAGCCGGAATAGCCTTCCAGTTATTCTTTTCTATGATATGCTGGAGCCTTATTAAATCTAAGAATAAACTTTCATTAGACAATAATGGATTGTCCCTTGAGGCCATGTGATTAAAAATGTCTGCGAAGAAACCTAAATCGTCAATCTTTTCTTCAACCATTTTTATGTCATTTTCTTGCGAATTAAAGATTCTTAATTTCAAATAATGTTGCTCTAAATCTAACTTAAGGATCAATGAAATAAAATGGAGGTTTAAATAAATCTCTTTCAATCCCGTAGTCGTAAAGACCTTGTTCTTCGTTTCAATTTTATTGAATCTGAGTTCCCTGCCGATTTTTTCTGAAGTTAAGGGTAGTCCGTTTAAAATTAAATAATCACCCAGCCTTCCTGTATATTTCTCATGAGATTCTGCGTGGGTAATGTAGTTGCGGTGAGTATAGTCCGGCGTGAAATCATCAAGTTGGTTTTGTTCTGCTTCGTCAATAATCAATAAATTGCTTGCACCCTTTGAAATTCCCGTTTTACAGTGCAGCACAATGTGAGGTTTTGAAAGGTATTGAATAAGTGACTCAACCTCTGGAAGGGTTGCAATCATATTCGCTTCTACAAGCCCTTGTTCTTTAAAGGTATTGATACTGTCGAGTTCGCCTTTAATAAAAAGGCGTTTTGAAATAATTTTAAGGGTTTTCTCAAAAGAAGTGCCAATGACCTGCCCTTTAAATCTAACGGCAAAAGATTTCCGTGGTTCTTTAACCACCCGCTCTCTTATTTTTTCCTGTATTTCGACTATTTGGGCACGGATAACTTCAGAGGTGTGGTACTTCTTTTTTAACAGATCGTACAAATAATTTTTAGTTGTTGAAATGTGTGTTTTCATACCCACAATGTAATAAAACTTTCTGTAACTGTCAAAATAATTTTGAATATTTTTCATGGAATATCCGTTTCCATTTGTTCCCCGGATGCAATCAATCTTTGTGCAAGTTTAAAGACAATCTTTTCTATGGGATCTTCAACGGCAGGACCATATTTGGGTCCGGCAGTTTTCCACCATCCTCCTTCCGTTTCGAAATCAATCAAGTCCAGATTCTTTCCCTCCGCAACTAACTCATCTTCAAACAGCGTATTGAGATTTTTATCTAACAAAGATGCCCGGATTGATAGATAATGTTTCCCAATGGCTCGCCAAACTGAATCTTCAACAATCAGGTCCAGCTTTGACTCCTTCAACCGGGCAATCAACACCGCTTCCAATCCTATTTTTTCAATCAATTCACGGCTTGGTAACTCATTAAGGATGGCAACCTTGCTAAAAACCATCTTTGTCATTTCTTCTATGCATTTAGCCAGGGGTTCCCCTATTGGAAATTATGTAATGGTGTATTCCCGCAATCATACTTGTCTGCCATTCTTCCTGACTAAAATGACGAAGCGAAGGTTCAATAAAGAGCCCTGCATGGAAGGGAATTGAATGCATTTCTTTATGTCATTTATCCAGTACAGGTACAATCGGTACCTTCTTCCCACGGTCATTAGCGCAACCTGCAATGAGAAGGGACATTAAAACAAATGACAGTACCTTTTTCATGATTCAACTTCCACTGCAATTTAAGGAGCGAATTGAATTTCTCAACAGAAACCTCCAACTGTTGTCGTCCTGCAAATGTTGCTTAGAAGCCGATTTCGCCAATGCGGCTGCCCCACACGACAGACCTGTTGATCTTTTCGTTTACAATCCATGCTCTCATTGGGTCTTCAGGATCTACGGTTACGGCTGAGTAATCACCCCACCGCTCCGGATTATCGGTAGAAGGGTCATAGAAAGTGGAACTGGTGGACAATACGTTGCCGCTTGAAATGGTGTTAATGGGGTCAGTGTGCAGTCGCCCCGAAAATCTGACCTGTGCGTTTATACCGGCATTTGGGTCGGTAGATGACCACGTTACATACACATCATTATTGGTGTTTGCTGCAATCGATGCATTCCAGTCGTTTGATGTGGTGGATGCAGAAATGATGCCACTCTGGATGACCGTATCCGTTGCGGTATTGAATTCATAGAATCTCGGTTTTGGTAAACCATTTACGTTTATCGTGTGAACCTGCCAGAGCGAATCGCCAATCTGCGTGCTTGCATTGACGAAGCGCAAGTCGCTCGTATCAAGTGTCTCGGTGGTGCCTGGCTGCTTCGCACTTGGTGGTACGCTGTATGCAGGTACAGTTATGGCAGATGAAGCCAGAGTGGGAATGCCGCCCGGATATGTCAAGGTATACTTTGTTATTACGCCACTCGAAGTCGCTGCGACCAGGAATGTCTTATCGTTATTGTCCAGTACAATAGGAGGCGCAAGGGTGCCTTCAAGACCGGTGAAAAGCTTCAGTCGGGCGCTCAAACCATTGTAAAGCCGGGATTTATCTGCCACAACCATCCGGGTTTCACGGTATGATATCCTCCCGAAGATGTTCGCTGTGATAATAATCGCTTTGCTGTCGAGACCAAGGTGGGGAAAATCCCAGAAATCATTGTTGTTTTTAAAATTAACGTCGCCGTTATAAATATAAAACGATCCCAGCGGGTCCGAGGTTACGGAGACAGCAACGAAGTGGCGCTGTACGGTGGCTGACTCCTGGAATGCCTCCGCTGATATGATCCAGCGGTCTTCAGTGCTATCATAGACACACCGTGGGTCAAATAAGGTCTGATTGGTGTATCCGAAAAAGCTTGCCAGCGAAACGCTCTTTACTCGGGCGCCGTCACTCTTTTGATAGATATCGACATGAGAATTGGTTACCTCTACGAAGTGGTCAAGGCCAACGGCACCATGAGTGTCGGGTGGACGTGCGCCACCTGCCTCAATTTGATTAACACCATCTATGTTGACTCCTTTTAAATTTGGTGGGGCAAGCGGTACTTTTGGGGATTCTACATCTGGGTTGCCAATCCCAGCTTCCGCCGCTGCAGCGGCCTTTGCTGTCTTGTAATCAATCTCGCTCATTGTCGGCCTGAAAGGTATCCTGGGTACGACAGGCATCTTGCCAGCATCCCGTAGGGCAGCTTCGGTTGCCTCCATATCTTCCGGTGTCCGTACCTGCGGACGTTTTAATTTGATGACTCCTTCCTGGATCCCTTTCCCGGCATATGCCGTGTCTACCGTATAGCCAAAAGCCATAAGTGCTGCAATAAATTGTATGAGTAAAAATGTCCTAAACATCTTATGCATGGTTTTCCTCCTTTTCTTGAGAGTATTGCCAGATTAATTACCGTTCGTAACATGACAATATCAGAGAAAGGTTGTTTGTCAACAAGAAAGATTTGTCCTGATGTTACCATCATAAATCCGATTTCTCTACTTCGCTGAGATGACATTGCGGCGAAATTGATGAGTGACCGAAAGATTGTAACAGTGAAATTCCTTGTAGGCACTAAAAATTGTCTTAAAATACTTTGACAAGCGGTTTTTTTGGGCTAAAATCGATAAAAAATTCAGACGGTTCGTTTTTTAAGGAGGAAAAAAACGATGGATACAAAGGATTATCATCTCTCACGCAGAAATTTTTTGAAACATTCTGCCCTTGGCACCGTTGGGCTTGGGCTGGGGATCGGGAGTTTTGAGAGTTTGCAGCAATGGGCAATTGGGGCAGATAATCAACCTTCCGCGCTTGAAAAAGGCCGGGTAATCGCAGTAAAAAGCAGTGGAATTATGAGCAAAGGAAAACCTGCACCTGAAGTTGTCCAGAGGATGATGAACGAGGGGATGTTTACCCTTACCGGCAGAAAAACGGTTGCTGATGCGTGGCGGACGTTCTTTACCCCCGATGATGTTGTGGGTATTAAGATCAATCCTATCGGTGGGGTAAAACTCTCCACACGGCCTGAAGTGGTCAACGCAATCATTATGGGCCTAAAAGCCGCTGGTGTAAAGGATAACAATATCATTATCTGGGACCGTTTTAGTTACCATCTGATTACAGCCGGTTTCCCCTTGAATCAGGGAAGCAGCGGGGTTCGTTGTTATGGCACTGAGCCAACGGCCGGATATGATAAAAAAATATATTATGAATCACTGGATGACGACTATACCTTGCGCCAGGACGATGGGGCACGATCGCTCTTTAGCGCCATTGTTACCCAGCATATTACGGCCATTATTAATGTACCGGTTATGAAGGATCACGGAATTGCGGGAGTGACCCTATGCCTCAAAAATCTGGCCTTTGGTGCCATCAATAATACCCAGAGATTCCATCCGTCTCCATATTTCTGTGACCCTGCCTCAGCAGAGGTCTGCGCGCACCCTGTACTCAGAGATAAGGTGCGTTTGCATATCGTTGATGCATTGCAGGCATGTTTTGAGGGTGGCCCTGCGAGTATGAAGACATGGACTATGTGGAATGAAGAACGGCTCTTTTTTGGGACCGACCCGGTAGCAATCGACAGGATAGGGCTTGAAATCATAGACAGGAAACGTAAGGAAAACAATTATCCGGCAGTATTTCACAAGGCCAGGCATATAGCTACAGCAGGGAAAAAGGGGTTGGGCGTTTATGACAGAGATACTATTGACTTTATAGAACTTCATGTGTAAGTCAGGAAAAAGTGTAAAAAGGTGAAAAGGGAGCATGGGAAAAAATTCCTCTTTTCTCCCCCATTTCACCTTCCTTCCATACACTATTTTTGTCATGGATGTAAAAATATTTTTATAGAAGGAGGATGCTATGGACCGGATCTTAGTAAGTCTGTTCGTTATCGCACTGATATTAGTGGTTGCCGGGCAGGTTTCAGCGGGCGGGAACGTCCAGGGAAAGGATGTTGACTATAGCTCCCGGGGTGTCGTGATGAAAGGTTACCTGTCCTATGACGTGAACATAAAAGGGAAACGTCCGGGGGTGCTGGTTGTTCATGAATGGTGGGGGCATAACGAATATGCCAGAAGACGCGCACGGATGCTTGCTGAACTGGGGTATGCGGCCCTTGCTGTGGACATGTACGGAGATGGCAGGCAGGCGATGCATCCTGATGAGGCAGGAAAGTTCTCATCGGAGCTTATGAAGAACTTTGATATTGCCAGGGATCGCTTCATGGCTGCGCTGGACTTTCTGAAACAGATGCCAAATGTTGACCCCAATCGCATTGCCGCTATCGGATATTGCTTCGGTGGTGCAATCGTGCTTAATATGGCACGTCAAGGTATCGATATGAAGGGTGTTGTCAGTTTCCATGGAAGCTTGACTGCGATAAAGCCGGCACAACCGGGTAATGTCAAGGCAAAGATCCTGGCACTCCACGGTGCCGATGATAAGTTCATTACGCGGGAGCAGATTGAGGCGTTCAAGCAGGAGATGAAGACGGCCGGGGCCGATTTTCAGTTTATCTCCTATCCCGGAGTCATCCACAGCTTCACAAATCCCGATGCGGATACCTATGCAAAGAAATTCAACCTGCCCGTGGCATACAATGCTGAGGCTGACAGGAAATCGTGGGAGGAATTGCAAAAATTCTTTAATATGATTTTCAAGGAATAGGGAATTTTTCTCTTTATCCCCATGTTTTGTTTTCTTCCTGCATACATTTTCCCTATGTTCTTATCTGGTACGCTTTTGTTTTTTCGTTTTCTGTGGAGAAGGATTAACACATTTAATACCACCAGGTCGCCAAGACGGAGAAATAACACCCTTATGATGATATCGTTCAATTAATGTACCCCAGGTAATAAAAAAATCACCGTACCGGTCATTGATCTCGTCCATGACGCGTGTTGCCTTCTGTCTTGCCCTGTCATTGGGGAAGAGCGGAATCTGGGCAATGTTCCTGGTAAGATTACAAACGCTAACACCTACCAGTCTGATGGGCTGTTGGAGTCGTATTGTCCCTAGTATATCTTTAACAACCATGTAGATGTCTATGCTGTTATTCAAAGAAGATTTTGCAGAACTACGCCTGGTAAAGGTATCGAAGTTGGTGTAACGAAGCGTAAGGGCAACTGTCCTTCCTGTATATCCTCCTCGACGCAACCGCCGTCCCACCATTTCAGATAAATGAAGGATATGCCGTTCCAAAGTTTCCATGTCGCTCACATCCCTGTCGAGAGTCATGCTGTGTCCAACTGATTTTGCGTCGGGTTCCTGTTCCATGGGTATAACAGGGCTGTCATCTATGCCATGAGCCATGAGCTTCAACCGTTCCCCGATTACGCCGAATTGGTTTCTTAACACGTGTATAGATGCCCTCCTCAGTTCGCCACAGGTTCTAATTCCCATGGCAGACAGGCGCTTTTCAAGGCTGGGACCTATGCCACAGAGTTCCTTTGCCGGCAAGTGTTCCAATAATGTATCAACATCTTCTTGCCGTATAATAACGAGTCCATCCGGTTTTTTCATATCGCTGCCCAGCTTTGCCAGAAGCTTATTGTGGGCGATGCCGATAGAACAGGTCAGTCTTCCGAGTCTTTGATGAATATCCCTTTTAATATTTCTGGCGATGTTCCCGGCACTGCCAAAGAGGGGAATAGAACCGGTAATATCCAGAAATGCCTCGTCAATGGAATACACCTCAACAACAGGGGTGTATTGCCGGTATATCTCGACAAGCCGTCGACAGGTGTCCGCATAACGCCCCGTGTCGCCCGCGACAAGGATAATATGGGGACACAACCGTTTGGCCTCGTATTTGGTCATGCCGGTTTTGACCCCGTAGGCCCGTGCTTCATAGGAAGCCGTGGTAACCACCGTCCTCTCATTGGAGCCAATTACTGCGATGGGTTTTCCCCTGAGTGCCGGGTTGATCTGCTGTTCCACCGAGGCAAAGAAGGCGTTCATGTCTATGTGTATGATAGTTCTTTTCATAGCAAAAAATTAGCTTTTTACCGCAGCTTTTCTTCAAGTTGTTCCGGAGATGGCTGGGTGCCATACACTATGACAGGCATCCCATCTTCTCCCCATCCATGAGTAGGATGGTAAAGCAGTGTCCACGTTTTTCTTTTTGCTACCGATAATATAAAAATCAATAAGCTGAAGTAAATAAAGGAAAAACATCTACAAAACCGGCCAGCCTTGAAGGTTGGTCTGATTGACTTATCATTGTTTTCTCCTTTTCATGTCTGAAGCGGTGAAACGATGGTCAACACCAAAAATATTCGTCAACTCTTCAATGGTTCGTATTTGTTCTGCTTTCTCTCGCTTGTCCATTTCACGCTTGCCTGTTATACCGAGCTTGTTCTTGAGCACTCTTCTGCGTGACCCCGGCTCAGACTGATCTTTCTGTTGCAGGTTATTACGGTAAAGTAAGCGTTGGGTTTCGCTCTCGCTCAGCCCAACCTACAATACTATTTTTTACCCTTACGATTCCATGAAATGACCTAACCGCTCCTTGAGCATATCCTTCATGTAGCAGTTTATCTCCCACGCATCGGCAATGGGTTTTCCGGTAAAGGGCAGGGTAGCCATATAGGGAGGCGGACCAAACTCAGAACAAATCGGTAAATATGCTGCGTGGTTCTTTTGGTGATGTTCCGCTATCTTTTCCCACCACCGAACATGCGCTTCAACGGCATCATTCCACTCCGGCGCCCTCGGATCAGTAATCTGCGGAGAGATTGCACAGCCGATCCTTGCATGAATGTAATCGGCCCGTTCAATGACGCGGCTAACGGTCTCTTGCTGCTCCTGGAGCAGGGAATTGTGTACGCAGCACCAGTGTGAAAAATCAGCCGTGAATCGTATCTCCGGCACAGCATCAATGATGTCCATGGTCGCCGTCGTACAAAAGATCGCCCTGCCACGATGCGTTTCGTGCAGCACCTTTATCCCACGTTCTGCGGCAAAACTTTGGGCGCTTGCAATCACCTTTCTGTTTTCCCTGAAAGGCCAGAAATCCTTGCCGCAATGGACGTTCACAAGCAAGGGATTCAGCTCAGTGGCTTCACTTAACCCCTTTTTCAGGGATTCTATTTGTGCATCAGCGGTTGCCCCTTCAGCCCTGACCTGAGCAACCAAATCCAGCCCAATCCCATTGAGCAGGACGCCAAGCCTGTTTCTCCCGGCGCGGTCGTCGGGAACAATCATTTCAACCCCTTCAAACCCGGCATCCCTGATCACCTTGAGGTTGTCCTCAAGGGTAGACTTATTCATACCCCACAAGGTGCACAAACAGTTAATTTTCATTTGCAAGCTTTTGTATAAATTCTTTTTTTGTAAGGTATTTGCTCAAGGGTCTTTTCCTCCTATGTGACCAGCTAAAAAAACATGTTTTGGCTAAACCCTATTCAAGTATGTTCATTAAACAAGGTTGGGTAGAGTAAAGCTAAAACCAACAAACCAAATTAGGCCTTCAGCGACTTTTTATCTGGAGAGCGACGAGCCTCGTCGCTCTACAACCGCAGCTTTGAAATTCCTAAACATCAAATTAAACACGGACAAACAAACAGACTGTGCCAAATGAAACTGTTCTTTGACAAAAAAGTTTGAAAAAGAAACCCTAGCAGGCACTATTTTTCAAAAGCGAGTTGTTTCAAGCTGAAATAATATGATAAGTG
>SOEU01000027.1 GCA_021646415.1 Candidatus Brocadia sp. | reverse complement strand
ATTCAAACAGGCTATTAATTCCCTGCTTGAATTTGCCTCAACAAGCACTCTCTCAAAGAACGAAAATCTTGCTCGTGACTATTTTAAAATCAAATTGAAACGACTGAAGAAAAAATTCGCCGCTTAAATTTTAACAAAGTACTGGTAATAATAAAATTTACTATGATTTATTTTTTACCCTTACCCTTTTTCCTTGCTACAGGTTTTGGGGATACTTTTGGTTTTACCTTTGCTGCTGGTTTAGCAGGTTTTTCTTTTCCCATGAGGATCCGTTCAGCTTCCTCACGGTCTGCATCCATAATGTATTTTATCCCGGTTACTTCAGTTGCTTCACGAGTCAGAGTTACAATATCGTCTCTTGTTAAATATTCCAGGGCAAACTTTCTTGCGCCGCACATCAATTGTCGCAGTCCCTGGGATAAACGTTGATAATATGAATAAACACCAATTGCCCCGGGAGGTACCTCACGACCATTGGCACCGAATAGTTTTTTTACCCTGGATGCCAGAACAAATATTTCTTCCAGTGTTTTTCCATAAGGTTCAACAGTCTTGTCAACGCTGTTTTTCTTGATTTGCTCGGCAATTAATTTTCCCACATGGGCAGCACAGAGTGGCGGGCGTGCCATTCCTACAGCCTTTACATACGGTGCGCCAAGTGCCATAGCTTTAAAGATATCATCCTCAAAGGCAAAGCCGCCGGCAAGGATGATATCCGGAACGTACTGCCCTTTTGATGCCAATTTATGTACATAATTATACGTAAGAGATGCGATATATAAGGTTGGTACTCCCCATTCATTCATCATATGCCAGGGACTCATGCCCGTACCACCACCGGCACCATCAACTGTTAGGACATCCACACCGGCGATAGAACTATAACGAACCGCCCTGGCCAGATCTGCCGGTCTATAAGCGCCCGTCTTCAAGAAAACATATTTTGCGCCTGCCTTCCGTAATTCTTTCACCCTTTTTACAAACCCCTCTTCCGATACCATTCCAACCCTGGAGTGCCTTTCAAATTCTTTAAATGCCTTCCCGAAAAGAGACACCACCGTATTGTCATACGGATCAGGGAGTACAATATAACCACGATCTCTCAACATTCTCGCTTTTTCCAGGCTATCAATCTTAACTTCCCCCCCAATATCTTTGGCACCTTGCCCCCATTTCAATTCTACGGCCTGAACACCCAATTTTGAAACGCCATACTCCACTACACCTAATCGGGAATCTTCTACATTTTCCTGTAGTACAATTGTTCCATAGCCATCCTGTTGCCAATCCTGAAAGGCTTTTACACGATACTCAATATCGGGACAGTACGTTATCTTTCCATTTTCGAACTTGGAATTTACATCCATACCACCCACATTTTCACCAATAGTTAAAACCGTACCAGAAATTGCGGAACCGACAGCTATCCCGTCCCAATGTGTTTTGGCAACTTTCGTTGACCCCAACCCTGGAATCACAATAGGTAACTTTAGTTTAATCCCCTTGTCTTTCCCTAACCGTGTTTCTACGCTTACGTTCTCAAAAATTGCCTTGTCGCTGTTAGCCTCTATTCCTACCGCTCCAACGGCAGTTCCCATAATATTTAAATGGGAAAAGTCTACGGGATACTCCTTGTCTGCCCCGGCCGTAATAGTTCCGAACGGCTGTGGATATAAATTTTCCGATGCCCTGAAGGCTGATTTCCCGATCTCGCATAAGCCTGGACACTCATCCACACAAACCGAACACATGCCGCTGGCATGTGTTCTATCGTTAGGTGTTCTGTTTTTTGTACGTGTTGCTGCAGACGCATTTGGTTTTGAAAATGTCATTTTCAAACCCCTTTCCATGAATTAAATTTATCAAACTAAACGGTAATTGAATTTGCCTTTTTCATAATTTATGAATTAAATTTTCAGTATATACACATTTTTAAATTTGCTGTCAATACAATTCTACAAAGAAACAAACGACAGCCATAAGAGCATATGGCATGCCAATATATGTACGAAGATTTCCTTGTTTGGAAAAATTTATTGTGGTTAGTTGTATCTTAATGAAATTACATTGAGTTGTAATAAAAGAACCATAATTTGTTTGTAAACAAAAAAAGGAAACTATATAATTCAATCTAAAAATAAAATGCGTGTTGGCTGAAAATAACCTGTGATGTGGCGGTTTATCCCCGCCAACTCGGACACATCCAAAATGGAAATAAATGTAAGATAATTTGGCCGCGGTTTGCTGCGGCAAGATGGGGGATAGAAAACTGTGAAGACACGGACAAAAACACTAGTGCATGATAGGGATTTTATCAAAGAAAAGGTCGAAAAGATAAAAAAGGAAGTGGGAAAGGTTATTGTCGGACAGGAAGAAATGATTGAGACTGTCATTGTTGCGCTCCTTTCGGACGGCCATATCCTCCTGGAAGGTTATCCGGGGCTCGGGAAGACTATAACGGTAAAAACCCTTGCCCGAGTATTAGATGCAAAATTCAAACGGGTGCAGTTTACGCCGGACCTCATCCCCGGTGACATTACAGGATTTGAAATGTGGGATCCGGAAACAAGGAAAAGCCGGATACAAAAAGGGCCTGTATTTACCAATTTACTCCTTGCGGATGAAATTAATCGTGCGCCGGCAAAAGTTCAAAGCGCCTTACTCGAGGCGATGCAGGAAAAGCAGGTGACTATTGGTAGGGAAACCTATCTTTTGGAAAAATTATTCCTTGTACTGGCAACTCAAAACCCCATTGAGATATCAGGAACGTATCTGTTGCCGGAGGCCGAAATAGACCGATTCATGTTTAAACTAAAAGTACGCTACCCGGCATATGGAGATGAAAGGGAAATTACAGAAAGGCAGATTCGGGATGAGGAGGCTGAATTAGACGTTGTTTTAGACACGAAAGAAGTGATCTCTTTAAGGCACACAATTTCTGAATGGCTACCTTTGGAAGAAACCTCAGTCATTGTAAAATATATTACACGCCTCGTTAGGGCAACAAGACCGGAAGAAGGGAATGGAGAGTTAAGAAATCTCGTAATGTACGGGGCATCACCCAGAGCAACTATTGCTCTAGCGAAAGCAGCCCGCGTTTATGCCTTTATTCATGGAGCTGATATGGTATTGCCGGAACATGTTCATAAAATGGCTTATCCCGTCTTACGGCATAGAATTATACTCACTCATGAGGCTGAATCCCAGGGCATTGATTCTGACGGTATCATTGAAAAAATCCTTCATCGGGTTCCCATTTTGGAATAAACAAGATGAAGAGGAGAATAAAGCTTTCGTTACAACGATTGATTGGAAACCTCTTCGAGGGGGTATTCTCTAGTTATGTAAATGCTTTGCATGGTCTGGAACTTGACGAGCTTCGGCAATACCAGCCTGGAGATGATTGTAAATCCATCGACTGGAAGGCAACGGTAAAGACCGGAAAACTCCATGTACGCATGAAATTAGTGGATAAACGAGTCACCATCATATTTCTTGTTGACAAAAGCCGGTCAGAAAAGTTTGGTTCTTTTCTTAATACAAAGGAAGAGGTTCAATCAAGTATTCTCTCAATCCTTGTCCATGCCGCATCGGAAACTGGTAATGAAATAGGTTTTATTACATTCACTGACAGGGTGGAAAATTATATTCAGCCCAAAGCCGGAGAAAAGGAAGCGCTAATAAATGTAAAAAATATTTTACGTGAAACACCGTCGAGTACTCGTACCGACTTAAATAACGCTTTTCAATTTTTACACGAAAAAATTTCCCCCCCGGCTTTGGTATTTCTATTATCTGATTTTTTGGCGCCTTATAACTATGAACAGTCGCTGAAAATGCTATCTTATCTGCACGAAGTAATTCCAATTGTTATTTCCGACAGAACGGAATCGTCCTTGCCAGATGCGAGGGGATTTCTGGCTGTTCAGGATATAGAGACAGGTACGATAAAATCACTTGATATTTCAACCGCATGCAGAGAGTCTTTACCTTATCTGACTTTGTTTCGGAAACTTAATATAGACCATCTTGCACTGCTTACTGAGGAAAATGAGGAAATGTGGATTAAAAAAATCTCTGAATTTTTCGACAGACGTATCAGGAGGGGGGGGAGAAGGAGACGATGAAGTATTTTTATATCATCTTATGTGTCAGCGCTGTGTTTTGGGGAAACGGTATTCTTCATGTCAATGCACAAGAGCAACTCCAAACTCAGGAACTTGCAGAAATGGGACAAGAACAAGAACCGGTACTGACGGATAAACCGCTTGAAATATGGACATTTATTGATGATTACCGGATAATCACGGGCAAGACACTGCATCTGACCGTTCAGGTTTTGTGGAAGTTAGGGGTGACAGTTAATCTGGAAAGTGTGGATAAAATCGATCTTTCCCCGTTTAAGGTGGAAGGTGTAATAATAGGAGAACGCCAAATCTTTGATAACGAACATGATTATCTGATAATTACCTATGCACTTTCGTTGCCTTCGGATATGAAAGATGGTATTTATTCTATCCCTTCTCTTTCTCTTTCTTACAGAAATGAGGTTGATAAGAGCGAAGGCATGGCAGCTTCATCGCCTGTTGCAGTTAAAAAGGTGCCTATTCTTGTTGAAGGAAAGGTGGACAAGGACGTCATCACCATCGGAGACCGCGTCAATTATGCCCTCACAATCCGGCACGAAAAAAATGTGAAACTATTGTGGGAAACCATTGAAAAACTCAATTTTTCTCCGTTTGAGGTTTTAAAAACGGAGAGAGAACAGTTTACGGAAGGAAATATCGAAAAGATAGTACTCAATTACACCCTTTCACTGTATGAACTGGGCGGGAAAAAAAAGACCCCTGAAATTCCTGAGCTAACGATTTTGTATTATGTGGAATCACCTTCAAAGCCTGACAAAGGAACAGGCACCATTGAGACAAAAGAAGTGAAGACGGTCGCCATCCCTATTATTGTCAACAGTCTTCTGAAGGCAGTAGACGTACCTTTAGAAGGAATTAAAGGGCCAATGTACTATTCAAAAAAATCTCTGTTTTCCCATGGATATTTGCCCATGAGTCTTGGTGTCGTTTTGTTTTTGTTTTTGGGTGTGACTGCGTTACGTTCTATCGTTGGAAAGGTATCACCGGCTTCACCAAAACCGATAAGTGAAACTCCTCAAATTGCACTGGAAAGATTAAAAAATGCCATATCATCTTCCCAGTTCACAGAAGACGACTCATTAAATCAAGAGAATGTCTACAATATTAATAAAGCATTAAGAACGTATCTCGGTGTGCTTATTGGCATTTCAAATGCAACGGCACAATCTGCCACAACGTCGAATTTCCTGAAGTACGATACAAAAAAACGACTCCCGGAAGAAAGTTCAATTCCCATCCAAACGGTATTAAAACAACTCGATAGCCTTATTTTTGGAAAACACGTTGAGAAAGAAGCATTTGACAAAATGTTGCAGGGGGCAGAAGGAATTATAGCATGGACTGGTCCTAAATAGCATTTTACCCTTTACCCCTTAATCTGAAATCGTAAATCCATTGTATAGGAATTTCCATTTTATTTATGCGACTTGTAGAGCGAAGAGCCTCTTCGCCCTACATTGAAAAAGCTGCCCGGGGTCTAATTGAACGATCTTATAAAAAATATTTTGACACTTTTAGCAAAAATAAAATTAACCCTGACAGGGTTGACGCACAAATTTCGTGTTTCGGATTTTGTCTCTTCCGACTCGTTTGAGTTAGGTGCAGATAAATGACCTTCGCCAACCCCTTATTCTTTCTGCTTCTCATTCCCTTTGGTTTATTATGTCTCTTTTGGAGGGAAAAGAAGTTTCTTGGGTATTCCAGCCTCTATTACATAAGAGAACCTGCAGGGCCCAAACGGATTATCGCCCGTCTCAATAAACCCGTTTTTTTTGGTGCGGTGTTCTTTGCAATCGTGGCCATTGCACATCCGCAGACAAGGTATTACAAGGAGGAGACTGCCCTGCAGGGACGGGAGATCGTCCTCTCCATAGATACCTCTTTTAGTATGACGGGAACGGCCATTGAAACAATAAAAAAGGTTGTCGGTGATTTTATTAAAAAACGGTCGAATGACCTAATCGGTATTACGATCTTCGGTACGGATGCCGCCCTCATTGTTATTCCTACCATGGAAACCCAGTTACTGGAAAAATCCCTGGAACGTGTACAAGCTTCTCAGGTGGGTTATCAAACGGCCATTGGAGAAGGGCTCTTTACCTCGATCTCGGCACTGTTTGAAAGAGAGATGGGAAAGCAATTTACCATTAAAGAATTGAGAAACAGTATTAATAAAGAATACCTTGCCGATTATGCCATTTCTTTCGTCAAAGAAATGGAACAAAGGGAGGTGCTTAAAAATAAACTTATCATCCTCTTTACGGATGGGATATACAACATTGGTATCTCACCCACCAGACCCTTGCGCCTGTTGAAAAGAATGGGAATAAAGGCATATGTCGTAGCGGTAAAGGCTTCGGATGTTACCGGCGTAGATCCGGAAGTTGCAGCCGAACATATTGAAGAGTTAAAGGAGGCCGTCGAGTCAACCGGTGGGAAGTATTACCATGCAGAGGATTTTGAAGAGGTTGCCAAATTTTACAATGAGATCGACAAAATCGAAAAGGACAAGATTACCATAGAAACTGTTCTCAAGAAAAAAGACCTTTATCTCTTCCCCACCATTGCAAGCCTTTTTCTTCTTTTGGTTTCTGTTTTTATAGAAAATGTCTGGATGCGCATACCCTGAAGCGGCATAGTCTCAACCAAATCCCCCTTAAACTAGGGGGTGAAGGGGTTGTAAAAAAATTGCAGAAATTGGAAAAGAAGTTTGGAACATTTGATTTGTAATTTTTTATATTGCCGAATGCACAGCGCCTTCCTGCAATACTCTCCTTTTCATGAGCATTGACATAGCCCGTACACTCCTTTCAGGAGAGGGATAAACAGGAAACTCCCGTTCTTCAAATAATTGTTTTACCTTCGTGGTAAATGCACCTCCCACCGTGCATATAATTGCAGGCTTTCCCGATCGTTTCATGGTATCCGTGACAAGATCGACCACCTTCTCGGTCATGCCCTGAGGCGCCATGAGTGGTATGATAATGGCAGCGTCGTATTCGTCACTTTCGATCATGCACGTCTGTAGGGCGTCGTAATAGTCTTTATCGCATGCACTTCCGGTTAAATCAACAGGGTTGTTTACCACATAGAATGTTGAAAATTTACTTCTCAGTTTCTCTTTTAACAGGGGAGAAGGGGGCGGTACTTCCAACCCGTTTTCAGAACAGTGATCGGCCACAATAACACCAAAGCCACCGCCATTGGTAACAATGAGAATTCTGTTTCCTTTCGGGGGATTCTGCATGGAAAGGGCCTTCACACCGTCGATAAATTCCTCCAGACCGTTTGCCTCAATAATCCCGGATTTCAGGAATGCGGCTTTGTATATTTCATAATTTCCCGCAATTGCGCCTGTATGGGATTTGGCGGCTGCAATACCGGCCGCACCCTTTCCAACCTTGAGCGCTACAATAGGTTTCTTCTTTGAACAGGATTTAGCTGCTTCGATAAACCGCCTTCCATGGTCGACTGATTCCATATAGATAGCAATTACCTTTGTATGGATATCATCTCTTAAAAATGGCAAGAGAGCAGACTCCCCCACGTCGATTCTATTCCCGTAGTTTACCATCCTGGCTATACCTAATCCCTCCAGTGTTGCAATGTCCAGCAGGGCCACGGCAAAGGCACCACTCTGAGAGAGAATCGAGAGGGAACCTTTTTTCGGGTTGCTGACCCTTTCCCACGACAGGAATGAGGTGGTAAAATTGGTATAATTATCCAAAACCCCCAAACAATTAGGGCCGAGGATCTTGATGTCGTTTCCGATTGCAACCTGTCTGATCCTCTCTTCCATTTCAATACCTTCGGCACCCATTTCCCGGAAACCAGCGCTGATAATTATGGCATGATGAATTCGTTTGCGCGCCTGTTGCTTTATGACATCCAATACCAGCGACGCTGGGATGGCGATTACCGTTAGTGCTATTTCATCCGGGATATCCAGTATCGAGGGAAAACATTTTAAGCCAAAGACTGCCCCGTATTTGGGATTTACCGGGTATATCTTACCCTGAAAACCCTTATCAAGGAGGTTTTTCAGGATAATGCCCGGTAAACTGCCTGGTTTTTCCGTAGCGCCAACAATGGCAACCGATGAAGGATTAAAAAAAGTTTCCATCTGTAGAATCTGTGAAATCTGCGGTTTCAACTCTTGTTGTCCATTCCAGGAATCTGCAAGTACAACTAATAACAGGAGCAAGGGGATAAATCAAGGATAAAAAATTATCGAAATCAGTACAATGATACGATAAAATGACAACACATCCTGTGTCCTGCCATGAAAATGGTAATTATTTAACCAACTGGAAAAAAATATGATTACTTTTCGCATATCCAATTCTGTTTCAGTAAAAAACTATAGTATGTATTGAGCGTATGTTATAATTTATCATTACTAAAAATCAATTTTAAATCACTCACTGATCTTCTAGCTTAAAAATGGAATGCTGTTTTATCGCCGGATTAAGGATTAAAAAATTCTTGCTTTAGCCATCCGCCGGATGGTATTTTACATGCCATAAAGTTCCCTTTTTTAGTGAATCACATTGCCCGCAGAATTGTCACCCAAATTCCTTCGATCTCTCGTTAAATCGTGTTTTACTATTCATAATTACAAAGCAGAACTTTTTATGAGAAAACAGCGGAAATAGCCAATGCAGCTCGATGACAAGAAAGCGATCTTCGGATGGAGTATGTATGATTGGGCCAATTCAGCCTTTGCCACAACGATCATGGCTGGATTTTTTCCGATTTTTTTTAAACAATTCTGGAGTGCCGGCGCTGATGCCACCGTAAGTACTGCAAGATTAGGACTTGCAAATTCTATTGCCGGCGTTACTGTGGGTCTGTCAGCTCCTGTATTGGGTGCTATTGCTGACAAAGGAACATCAAAAAAGAAGTTTCTTCTTTTTTTCGCTTACATGGGTGTGGTGATGACTTCTTCCCTATACACGGTTTCAAAGGGTAATTGGCCTATTGCTGTCATGTTCTATGTCCTGGCAACCATTGGGTTCTCCGGAGGTAACATTTTCTATGACGCATTGATCACTGGTGTTGCATCTGAGAAGAAGATAGATTTTGTTTCTGCTTTGGGTTTTTCTCTGGGCTATCTGGGGGGTGGTATACTTTTCACTCTCAATGTATGGATGACCCGCAGTCCTGAAACATTCGGATTTGCAGATGCCGGAGAAACTATAAAATTCTCATTCCTCTCCGTAGGTATCTGGTGGGCAGTCTTTTCGGTTCCGCTATTCCTCTTTGTGAAAGAGCCAAGAAATGAAAAAGCTGATTCGGCTACAGGTATAAGCGTGGTGAAGGCAGGTTTTGCTCAATTAAAAGAGACTTTTCAAAAGATCCGACATTTGAAAACTATTTTTTTGTTCCTTGTCGCTTACTGGCTCTATATTGATGGTGTGAATACAATTATACACATGGCGGTGGATTATGGCATTTCCATTGGCTTCGAATCCAGCGACTTAATCGTTGCATTGCTCGTCACCCAGTTCGTTGGTTTTCCAGCCGCCATAGTATTTGGTTACCTTGGGGTTAAGATAGGCGCCAGGCGTGCCATTTTTATCGCCATTGCAGTTTATCTGTTTGTTTCCATCTGGGGTGCCTTTATTCAAAGCAAAAAAGAGTTTTTTATCCTCGCCGTTATCGTTGGTCTGGTCCAAGGAGGTATTCAGGCACTAAGTCGCTCATATTATGCAAAAATAATCCCTGTCGACAAATCAGCTGAGTACTTTGGCTTCTATAATATGCTCGGCAAATTCTCAGTTGTTATCGGCCCGGTCCTCATTGGGGGAGTCGGTCTACTGGTAAAATCTATGGGTTACAGTGGTAATATTGCATCACGAGCAGGCATCATATCGGTTTCGTTCTTCTTCATAGCAGGCGGAACTCTATTCTATTTCGTACATGAGGAGAAGGGAAGAGACGAGGCTAAATATTTGTCTTAAAAAGCCCATGATTAATTGGGGGGCTTGGATTTCCTCAAATATACTCCCAATAATTACTCTTCTAAAAACCATCGGTCTTGTTTTTCGGTAAACCCCTGGCGTAATTTACTGGGGCAACTTCTCCTGACTTGCTATAAATCAGGGCAAAGGTCAGTATGGTCATGGTGGGAAAACGTAGCCACAAATTCACGACCCTGCTTATATTGCCCCTGCCTATCCTGTGATCTTCGTCATGGGTATCTTTACCTGTCTCTTTTCGCCGGCAAAATTTTCAATAATTCCCAATCTTTTGAGGACCGCCATCTTCTGTTTGCAAATTCACTCATTGCCTCTTCGGCGCTCTTAAGCGTTTTGGCCGGTACTGCTGCGGGCTGTATTATCTTTGATTCTGTGGGATTCAGGGCATCTATGTACTTCGACGGCTTTACCTATCTGTTCTCTGCCGCTACCATATGGAAGCTAGTGTTTGGCATTATGACCTTTTCTTTGGTAGAATCATATACCGTTGCTTCGTACATTATCTTTTTTATAGGAATTGCAGGCGGGGCATTCCTTACCCCCCATCAATGCGGATATCCAGAAGATCACTCCTGACGGGTTAAGGGGAAGAACATTTGCCTGAAAGGATATCTTTGTAAGCGCTGCAATGGTAGCACCGATACTGATTGTAGGGAAACCAACAACCATAATTTCCAGTCAAAAACTGATGTTGTATCTGGGCACGGGCATTTTTCTGGCCGGTATTATCGTAGCATGAGGGAGTTTCAAACTGAATACCATATTGCAACAGGGAACAAAAGATGCATAATTTCCGGACAAATCACACGAAACCCCTCTTTCCTGAATGGCGACGAAAGGGGATGAATCATCAAATATGTGCATGTATTTATGGCATTTTCCCCAGGATCACTGGTTTTCTGAATAATTGTTTCTTCTTTGTGCTCAAGGCAATAGGCGTAATTGTATTAAAAATATTTTATCACACCGAGGTTGAAAATAGAGGGAGAATACCACTTCAAGGGCCTCTGATTGTGGCAGCAAACCATTTCAGTTACATGGATCCTGTCGTACTTCAATCGATGTTTCCAAGACGTATTTCTTTTATGATGACGGAACTCTACTACGAGGGTCGTTGGAAATGGCTTTTTAAAATATTACATTGCATCTGTGTAAAAGAGAAAGGTTCCAACATAGCCGCACTGAAAGAAGGCATTGAAGTGCTGAAAAAGAATGGTGTCCTGGGCATCTTCCCCGAGGGGGGGGTAAGCAGGGAAGGCCGTCTCCAGGAAGGAAATCCGGGTATCGGTTTTCTGGCTGTAAAGAGCGGCGCACCCGTCATTCCGGCATTTATCTCCGGTACTTACGAGGCATTACCAAAGGGCGCCAAGATACCGAAAATTTCCAGAATTAAAATAATCTTTGGAAGACTCCAGGTATTTGATAATATCGAAAACAAGGAAAACAAAAAAGGAATTGTGGAGATTACAAATTCGATTATGGATCAAATTGAAAAACTATCTTTTTTTGATAAACAGACGAAATGAATTTCTGGGGCTTTTATTAAAATTATGCAACAAAATTCTATACTGAGTGATTTATCTTTTTATAGCAAGGAATTTACTCTTGGTCATGGTAATACGGCGTGCCTGCTCATCCATGGCTTTGGTTGTGGACCGATCCAGATGCGGGAGCTTGCAGAAAATTTATGTAATTGGGGCTTTACTGCCAGGGGCATTCTTTTGCCAGGACATTGTGGGAATACGGGCGGACTCTCATTAAATTCGCATCACGATTGGATCGCAAAGGTAGAGTTTGAGTATCATCAGTTAAAAAGGAAATACAAAGAGGTTATCGTTATCGGATTTTCTTTAGGTGCACTATTGACCTTGCAATTGGCCCTAAAATACCCAATAGGAAGGATCGTCCTCATGGGCACCCCACTGTTTATAATCCGGAAATATTTTCCCATACAGAGTATAATCAGGATATGCAAAAATTTCATGAAAAGGGTAAAAACCTGGAAAAGAAAGTGTTATATGGAGACGGAAGGATACACTGGCTACTTGCACCAACCGGTCGATACCCATTTTTCAATCCCGGCATTATATGGACTTACCGAGATCATTCAGGCTGTCGATCTAGGACTCAAGGATGTAAAGTCATCTGCGATGGTTATCCATTCCAAAAAAGACCTTATTGCTGCACCTGCAAGTGCAAGACACGTGATGAATCATCTTGGGTCGGATAACAAAAGATTGGTTTGGCTTGAGAGGAGTCATCACTTAATGATGTATGATAAGGAAAAGGACGTGGTTTTCAGGGCTATAAAAGAATTTGTGACAATGTAGTTTTTTGAAAAAATCTCAAGAATAACGATGCCTTGCGGTCTAAAATAGGGCGTATTGCAAATATGGTTCTTGCCGGTTTAATCGTCCACGATTGAACCAAAAACAGTTGGCTTCTTTCATGGCTGAAACTAGTTTAAAATCTGAACCAGGTAGGGCAGGGCATTGCCGCATTGCCCGCCATAATCAATCCCACGGTTCCAAAGCGGCAGACATTCGCATATTTAACGTAGAGTATCGTACGCGTATCACCCCAATTACCGATTATTTGTCAAAACCATTTCGATCCAATCTTTCATGCAGAATCCACCCAGATTGCCCAATTTTTAAAAGAGTAGGACATTTGATTACAGGAAGGATGGCATGGCCTGGGTCGTTTGGTTCGACTCCGGCTTTTGCAACTATGCATATACAGACAACAATATCAGGCACTACGTTCGGGCAGTAAGGGGAAAGATCTGATAATGCCGTGTATCTGTGTCCCCCTCTGGAGGGGGATAGGGGGAGGAGACATTAAGTTTTCTTTGTATTATAGTGGCAAAAAACCAGGCAGGACGTGACAGTGAATATCACTTTGAAGATCGGGAGATAAATCATGATGTTTTATTGGAATACAGCAAATATTTCGGCAAGTTGTTCAAACAGTTAGGCATTTCCAATTTCACGTTCCACAATCTGAGACATACCTTTGCAAGTCTTCAGGGTGATTTAGGAACCGGTGCAATTACCCTGAACTAGATTCCTCCCCCATTTTCAACTTCCATGATCTTTTCTAAGCGACGGGCGTGTCTCCCACCCTCAAAAGGGGTTTCCAACCACAGCTTGGCCTTTTGCTCTAAAAGCTCTTCATCTATGACATCAGCGCCGATACACAATACATTGGAATCATTGTGCCTTCGGCTCATCTCAACCGTATAAAGATTATGGCAGCATGCAGCCCGCACGCCCCGTACTTTATTTGCCACTACAGACATCCCAATCCCGGTACCGCAGATCAGAATCGCCCGTGCGCATTCCCCTGATCCCACAGCCCGGGCCGCCTGTAATCCGTAATCTGGATAGTCCACTGATTCATTATTTTTATCCGTACCGAAATCCTTTACCGTGTGCCCCATCTGTGTAAGCATAGCTGCTACACGCTTTTTAAAATCAAAACCTCTGTGATCTGACGCTAATGCAATTTTCATTCTATACTCTTTTACTATCGCTTATAAAAATTTTATGAAAGATAAAAAACCACATGTATAACTACAACAATACCGAGTATTTCGTACAGGAGTAAAACCTGCGTTTCCTTGGATTGGACAGCCAAGAACCAATCTAATCCAATGTTAAAGAATTTCAAACCAACGTTGTAGTGGTCAAGGTGCGCCTTGCCACTACTGTTAAAGAAGTTGCCGAAGGCCTGATTCGCTCGTATAAATATTACACTTTTACCAAACCCTTTTCAAGGCGATTTCGTATCATAGCCTCTGAAATTATACCCTGGCGGAAGATCTCGAAGGTATCATCTTTCAACCCGAGTATGGTAGAAGGGGAGCGAAACCGTGTCGAACCGCCGTCAAGTATTATGGAGATCTTGCCTCGAAAGTCCATCAGCACCTGTTGCGCGTCTGTGGAGGGAGGATATCCGGAAATGTTTGCACTTGTAGTAACGATAGGTATCTTTGCAGCCCGGATCAAATCCCTTGCCACCGTGTTATCGGGAAACCGTATACAAATGTCTGAACCGTCCTTTAAAGGGAAAATAATGGCTAACGCCCCCGGCCAGAAAAATTCCATCAATCTCTTTGCAGTGTTTGAAAAATGGTCAACATACTTTTTCACGTCGTCGGGATCAGCAATCATTAAGGTAAGTCTCTTTTCTTCGACTCTTTTCTTTACCTTATAGATACGTTCGACGGCTTTTGTGTTGTCTCTATAAGCCCCAAGTCCATATACAGTTTCTGTAGGGAAGGCAACCAGTTCACCCGCCCGTAATGCCCGGGCAGCTGCTTCTATGTGTTTTGAATAAAGATTTTGATCTCTGAGATTAAGTACTATTGTGTCCATTACTACGATCGCAGGAACTACCTGTTACGATAAACACATTAACTACGCTTCTATTTTCAAGTGTAAATCAGAGCTTGTGCCTTACCTGTCTTGCGTGGAATTAAAATTCCAGACACATATATTACCCGAAACAGTTTAGTTTTTAAATATAAATATTTCAACTTCTTTTATACCTTGACAATAAATTGTCAAATTTGGTAGAGTTTGCAGCATGGAATTAAAGATACATAAATTGTCTTATTTATTCATGTTTTTATGCATTTTCTCTGCCTTCGTTTTGCAGGGCAAGTCGTCACTTTTTGCTACGGAAAATATCATGAACGTTGACGAGATTGTTCCCGGCATGAAAGGATATGGCAAAACCGTTTTTACGGGTGACCGGATAGAAATATTTAATGTCGAAGTGCTGGGTATCTTGAAAAACTGGGAAGCAAAGAGCAACATGATCCTGGTCAGGATGTCGGGCGGCCCTTTGGAAAAATCCGGCATTATTGCAGGCATGAGCGGCAGTCCTGTTTATATCAACAATCGGCTTATTGGTGCCGTTGCCTATGGATGGAGTTTTTCAAAAGAGGCCATTGCGGGTATTACCCCGATCAATGAAATGAAAAGTACCTTGCTCAACATACCGGTACCTGAAAAAGGCATTTCACTGACTGCTGCAGACTGGGAACTCCCATCCTCATCACAGGACGATCCGGCAATAAGACCGCTGATCACTTCCTTAATACCACAGGAAGGAGTGAACCATGATTCGGGTAAAATATCACTTACCCCCATCCTTACTCCCCTGGTAGTATCGGGCGTTGACAGCGAAGTCTTGCAGAGAATGCAACCCCTCTTTAATGTTTATGGATTGTATCCTGTACAGGGGGGTAGCCATGTTTCCCCCCAAAATATCTTAGGGAAGAAAAGGCTTGTTCCGGGGGCATCGGTGGCGGCTATCCTGATCAGAGGCGACCTTAGTGCCGCAGTCGTTGGTACGGTAACTTATGTAGAAGGTGACGATGTCCTTGCCTTTGGGCACCCATTTTTACAAACGGGGAATGCAGACCTTCCCATGGCATCCGCCTATGTTTATACCGTCCTCAGCAGCCTGTCTAATTCTGTAAAAATGGCTTCTCCGGTAGAAATAGTCGGCAGCATACGCCAGGACAGAAGGGCAGGGATCGCCGGTATTCTCGGAGAGCCGCCCCGTATGATACCCTGTCATATCGAAGTGGAAGGTTCGCAAAAACTTCAATACAATTTTGAAATCGTAAATAATAAAATTTTAACACCGAGCCTTATCCTGATGGCAGCCCAAAGTGCTGTGTTGTCAACGGAAAGGAAGGTAGGAGAAAAATCGGTAAACATCAAACTCTCGGCTCAAATTGAAGGATACGAAAAACCCGTTGTAGTCGAAAACGTCTTTTACGAACTCGACCAATCGTGGTTTTCTCTTAACCACATAGTCCAGCCCTTTACCATGATTATCAATAACCAATTCCAGGCGGTACGGGTAAACAAGATCGATCTGAGAATTAAGGTATTGGATATCCGGCAAACAGCATATATCGAGTCCATTAAGGTGAATAAAAAGCAAGTGAAACCAGGGGACACACTCCAGGTAGACGTGTGTCTTAAACCATTTACCGGAGAAAGTTTTTATCAAACGGTAATGGTGCACATACCAGAAGATACCCTTCCGGGAAGTATGTTAAATGTTACGGCATGTGATGCCACGTTTGGCCATGCATTGAATCTGGGGCGGTCTGCGGGAAAGTATTTGCCTACGAATTTTGAACAGCTCCTGCGGTATATCGAAAATTTAGAGCGAAACAACAATCTCATGGTACGTGTCCTTTTAGCTAAAAAGGGAATTACCTATAAAGGAGAAGGATTCCCATCGCTTCCATCTTCAATGCTTTCCATTATGAGTTTTTCCAATCAAAGCGGGATTGGGCCTCTCTTTGATGAAGTGATAACCCGCATTCCAACAACATATGTGCTTAATGGAAATCAAACTATCCCGGTATCTGTTAAATGAAAGAAATGAACAAGAAAGGCTTTGCATTGCTAAAAGTATTTATGGAATTACATGATAAAAACTTCTTTTTTTGGCAAGTTTTTTCCCCACCCTTGCAAAGGGGGGGATTTTGGTTGCAATTATGCTGCGCTGTGGTGTTTTTCATTGTCATCCTCTCCTCTTTTACCTATGGTACGGCAACGAACACATGGACGCAATCGACAGAATCTGACTTCAGTAAAGGTACTGCCCAAAATGTATCTATTAATAATAAGGGTGAAATACGGCTTTCTCCAAATGTAGAAGCGATAACGGGAATCAAAGGCGCATTTGTCTGGTCGATGGCATCTGACATGCAAAATCGGGTATTCGTTGGTACGGGTGATCCAGGAACTGTTTATCTTATTAAGAATGGTTTAGAAGCCGTGGAACTCTTCAAATCACCTGAATTATATATCCAGAGCCTTGCCGCTGATAAATACGGCAATCTTTATGCGGGAACTGCGCCAAGGGGTATTATTTACAAAATAAACAACAAAGGTGAGACTGCTATATTCTGCAGCCTGCCTGTTCCCTATATTTGGGACCTGGCCGTAGACAATAATTCCAACCTCTTTGCAGCGACGGGGAATGATGGCATCCTGTTTAAGATATCCCCGGATGGTATTCCGGACGTGTTTTTTGATTCCCCGGAGACAAATCTCTTAGATATACTTCTCGACCGGTATGATAATATATATATTGGCACAGAGCCGGATGGGCTAATATATAAGATTTCTCCGTCAGGTCAAGCACAAGTAATTTACGATGCAAGTGAAGGTGAAATTCATTGTCTCGCGATGGATTCCATGGGTAATATTTATGCCGGAACGGCTTCTGGCGCGCCGGTACAAGTGCCTGTGGCTCCCCCTCCACAGCCTCCTTTACAAATGGGGGTCGTTACATCTATCTTCAAGGAAGGAAAGTCCTGGGATTTGGATCTCCCGGAAGAATTACCTATGGCACAAGCTACGTACCTTCAACAGCAAAAGGCGGTACCAAAAGGGATTGAGGCACCACCAAGAGGTACAGGCCTTCCAACTGTGCCAAACTATATTTATAAGATCACCCGGGAGGGACTCGTCCAAAAAATATTGGAGACCAGTCAGGCATTTATCCTGGATATTTCTTTAGATGCGCAAGATAACCTGTATGTAGTCACGGGAAATACGTCGGGTGTGTATAAAGTATCCGGGGATGAAATTTCAAGCAGCCTGGTAAAAGTAGAAGAGGTACAGGTGCTTTGTTGTCTCAGTACAAACAATAACGAACTCTATTTTGGCACGGGCAATCTTGGAAATGTCTATAAGATCTCACCATCTTTTATAGAAGAAGGCCTTTTTATATCTAACGTACTTGATACCACGGTATTGTCGAATTGGGGTTGTATATATTGGATAGACACACAGCCGGAGGGCACGAAAGTCATCCTGGCTACCCGTTCAGGAAACTGTGAAAAACCTGACATTACGTGGAGTGGTTGGTCAATTCCTTACACATCGGCAGGGGAAAGAATAACAAGTCCCCCCGCACGTTTTATACAATATAAAGCCACCTTACAAACAGCGAATCACGATTCGACCCCGGTATTAAATACCGTATCGCTGTCATACCTTCCGAAAAACCGTCCCCCCCGGATAGTTAATTTCGTCGTAGAAAAAGAAGTATCGCCGGCACAAAAGCCCCCGGAAGGAAAACCGGACAGTAAGGTAGAATCCAAACCCCAGGCGGCTGTTAGCCAAAGACCGCACCATCAAATGGCACAAAAAAATATCCACTGGGAGGTAGAAGACCCGAACAATGATACCCTTCAGGTGACCATTTGTTATAAAGGTATAGAGGAAAAGGCGTGGAAGATTATCGATAAGAATACGCAAAAAAAGGGTTCTTATCCCTGGGATACCTTGCGGTTGCCTGATGGGAAATATCAGGTAAGACTGACGGCAAGTGATGAACCCGACAATCCCCCTGAGACTGCTTTCAGTGCCGAAGACACAATACAACCCATAGCGATTGATAATTCAAGGCCAAGCATCAGGTCTTTAGCCGCTGCGGCAGGTACAGATGGAAGGTATGTCATTTCTGGCACTGCAAAAGACGAACACAGCAACATCGTAAAGGTTCAATATACCCTCGATGGACAGGAGTGGATCTCTGCTTATCCTGTGGATGGGGTCTTCGATAGTCTTGAGGAATCCTTCCAAATAGTCACGAGGTCTCTTACGACCGGCGATTATACCCTTGTTGTCAATGCATTTGATAGTGAGGGAAACATTGGAATCGAGAAGGTGATGATTGAAGTGAAATAAATGAGGACGCAAATTCTCTCTTTGTACACAGATGAAGAATTTTATTTACTTTAGATTTTTCTTTGTGCCCGTTGTGTCTTTGTGGTAAAGTGTGGTAAACTATTGTAAAAAAATACGGGGCGTGGCTCAGTTTGGCTAGAGCGCGACGTTCGGGACGTCGAGGTCGCTGGTTCGAATCCAGTCGCCCCGACCAACTTTACGAAAATAGGGGTTGTTCTCTTTTGTTTTTCCTTTGAATTAAGGGAATTCTTGTGATTAAGAATTGGTTAAGGGATCGGCTCATCGTTTTCAAAATTTCTGGTAGGTTCAGGAACTGGAAAAACATAAATGCACCTCGCACCTTAGGAATCAAAAATCAAAGATGAAAAATAAAAATTACACATCAAAATGTAAAAATTATTTCTTATCTTTTACATACATACTATGCAATCTGTGTTAATTAGCTCATAGCACTACCCACCCTTTTAGCGATTCATCAACAAGCTTAATTCCTGTAAATTTCAATGACAAAATTCATTCACACTATGGAGATCTAAATATGAAAAATTTAGCGATATGTAGTGTTGTTTTTTTTGCAATTTTCAGCCATTTCATTGTAATGGCCGGAGATATTCCTACCACAGCAAATGAAGATCAGAAGGCTGCAATTTCAGAAATAGAAAAGACATCTTCAAAAGAGGTAATTGTGAAATGGGATGAGAGAAGAGGCGTTGCTAAATTTATTTCGGGGCAGCTTACCGCGCCGTCTGACAAATCTAAGACAGACTTGTCGTTAGATTTCATTAAGCGGAACAAGGCATTATTTGGTATAGAAAACCCGGATAAAGAATTAGAACTGGACAATACCAATGCCGCATCAATGGGGCGCTTTGTTAACTTCAGGCAGAAAAAAGACGGACTGGATGTTATAGGCGGCAAGATTACGGTACGAATAGAAAATGGGATGATAACTACGGTTGCAAACTACTTTGAGCCAAATATCACTGTTAAAACCACGCCCACGATTTCCCATGAAGAAGCAACGGCTATCGCCAGACGCGAGATAAATTCACAAAACCAGATCGACAATGTCAGCTTGGTCATCTTTCGCTGGGAAGGAGCATGCTACCTTAGCTATAGGATAGATTTTCAGTTTAATCCCGGGCCAGAGCCGTCAAGATATCGGGTATATGTTAATGCGCATGACGGTACAATCGTTCTTATTGAAAACAGGGTCATGTACGAGGGTTCTGCTACCGGATCAGGTATTGGTCTGGATGGTAATTTAAAGAGTTTTGACACCTATGAGAAAGGAGGCACCTTCTACCTTGGAAACGCTCCTCTCGTCAAAAAGACCAACATAACGATAAAGACTTATACAGCCAACGGCACCGACTCCCTCCCGGGGAACATAATGAAGGATTCAAATAACTCCTGGGATGATCCGGCAGGTGTGGATGCCCATTTTTACGGAAACTATGTCTTTGATTTCTATAAAAACAACTTCAGCGACTTTTCCTGGTATGTTGGAAGTCCATTTGATACCTCGCATGGCCTTATATCGACCATTCATTACGATGATAATCCCAATGATGGAAAGGGCTTAGATAATGCCTACTGGAATGGATCTCAGATGCTGTACGGTGATGGCGGAGACATATTTTTCCCATTGTCAGGGTCAGTGGATGTAGTTGCCCACGAAATCACCCATGGTGTTACTGATTCTATCAACAACCTCGTTTACAGTCAGGAGTCCGGGGCGCTGAATGAATCATGGTCGGATGTTATGGCAATGTTTGCGTCCTACGATTACGGAGACGACCGTCCTTATTGGATTGGAGAAGATGTTATGAAGATTGCCAGGACCCCTGGTAAAGAGGCATACTACACACTTAGAAGAATGGATGATCCCTCCTTCAGAACCGATAGCTACCCGGAAAACGACTATAACCCTGAAGACCCCAGGAATAGTTGGGGGCAACCAGAACATACCTCCGAACAGTACCTTGCAGCAAGCAGACCCTGGACTGATTATGGGGGGGTACATATAAACTCTGGTATTCCCAATAAAGCGGCTTATCTGATTACTACAAACGCGAATGTTGGCGCCGAGAAGGCAAAACAGATATATTATAATGCCATGTTTTACCTTTCCTCCAATTCTCAATTTGTCGATGCCCGGGACGCAATAGAACAGGCTACCATAGATCTGTATGGCAGTGGAAAAGAGCTCAGTGCCGTCCGGGCTGCCTTCGATGCTGTTGGTATCCGGTAAATCTTCTTCAGAGCGTCGAACCTACACATAAACTAAAGGATAAACCATTAAAAAAGCCAGCGTTCTCCGGTTAGGAAATTGCGTAGTACAGGTATTCAGAAAAAGTAGAAAAAAATACTGTTTTGGGGGGATATTTTTTGAAAGATTGGCAAAAGACGTTCTGAAAATTTTTCATTTATAATGAATCGGCTTTGCCGCTTTGTGCCCTTTTTGAAGAAGGGGTAATTTTGATACAGTAGTACTATACTATCAAATTACCGTTTAACATTGATTTTTTTTAAAGAGTTTAAAAACGCAAGGATCATATCATTGTTCCCCAAATTCAGCTTCTGGCATTATCTTCTGCTGCTTATACCTGTCACCATTATTGCCCATAATTATCAATTTCCTGCAGTCATTACCTTTATCTTGGCTGCAGCCGTCCTGGTGCCACTAGCCCACTTCCTGGGAGAGGCAACGGAGGTAATTTCCGAAAAGACCGGTGAACATCTTTCTGGCATTATCAACGCCACCTTTGGTAATGCAGCAGAGTTGGTCATTGCAATCCTTGCCATTAAAAGCGGTTTAATCGATATTGTGAAATATTCTTTGATTGGCTCAATTATCGGTAATATCCTGCTCATTCTGGGGTTAAGTCTCTTCATTGGTGGCGTAAAATTCGGTGAATTGAGGCTGAGTCCCATCATTACCGGGACAACGACTATCCACCTCTCCATGGCTGCCATGTGTTTTGTGGTACCTTCTATCTTTGCAAGAGAGGACTCGATATTAGCCCTCCACAAGTATAGCATTGGCATTGCCGTGGTTCTGCTCATGGTCTACTTTGTAGGGGTATTTTATACCATGGTAAATCGTGAAAACAAAGAGGCGTCACAAGTCATTCATGAGGCCATCGAGGCTACGGCACCTCCATGGAGTATGACAAAGAGTCTGGTTATCCTGATTTTAGCGACGGGTGGACTTGTCTATATGTCTGAGATATTGGTACATCAGATAGAACCTCTTGTGGAATCTACCCATATCCCGCCTGCCTTTGTTGGTTTGATCATCCTGCCGCTTGTCGGTAACGTTGCGGAACATTCAGTTGCTGTTGGTACCGCTCTAAAGAACAAGATCAACCTGAGCCTGGCCATTGCAGCAGAAAGCAGCGTGCAGATTGCCCTCTTCGTTTCACCCGTCTGTGTCCTTATCGCAGGCCTCTTCGGTCAAAATTTTAACCTGATTTTTAACAAGATCGAGTTGATTACCCTCGCTATGTCCATCGGCGGCACCTGGCTCGTCGTCCATGACAACAAGAGCAACTGGTGGGAGGGCTTTTCCCTGTTATCCTTCTATCTTATCATCGCCATCACCGCGTATTTTTTATAGACCAAAACCACTATTCCGCCTCGGGGTTTGCAGATTTTGGTAATTTCCTTTAAGGCAGAATTTGATTGCCAACCCATGGATGGTGGCGATTCCTTGCCCTACGCCAAGAAGCTCAATACTCAACTCGTGGTCAACTGCTGCATCAGTTGGAGTTGTGCATGGACGGCGAACCCACATGATACTGCCTGTCAAGAATTGAAGCCGGGAAAAGCGAGCTTCCAGTGTCTGCCCGCCTAAAATTGGCCGGATGGATCTGTTTGTTTTATCTTTTGGTAGCCTGATATACTGTTGTTATAATGGGCTGTGAGGAAAAAGATAAGAAATCTTTAACCGAATGAACCTGCAGGAAATTTCGTCCAAACTAAGCGACAGGGGCGTGATAAAAAGCAGGTGGGCGTTCGCTTTCTTTGTAAAGTTTTTAAATAAAACCAGGGAGATAAAATACGGGGATTATATTTTTAACGAGCCTGTATCGGTCTTCGGGATTATCAGCCGAATGGTAAGAGGGGAATTTGGCGTTAAGTTAGTTAAGATTAGGGTGCCGGAAGGATCGGATAACAGAGACATCGCCGAAATTTTTAGCGGTTTTGAAAATTTTAACAAGGCAGAGTTTCTTGATAAAGCAAAAAATCATGAGGGATATCTTTTCCCGGATACTTATCTTATTCCATCTACTGCTGAAACAGATGAAATTATCGAGGCGATGAGAGATAATTTTAATGCCAAAATCGGCAAAGTCGATCATGAAATTGTGACGATGGCCTCATTGATAGAAAAAGAATCGTCGCAAGGAAAAGAAAGGAAAATAATATCCGGCATCTTGTGGAAAAGGCTAAAAATAGGCATGCCACTGCAAGTTGATGCCGTTTTTCCTTATCTTACACGGAGAGAAAAAATTTTTCTTGCTGATTTAAAAATTAATTCCCCTTATAACACATATTTGCATAAAGGCCTGCCGCCGGGGCCAATAGCCAACCCGGGACCAAATGCCATAGATGCCGCCCTGCATCCCCAAAAATCGCCTTACCTTTATTATCTCCATGATAAAAGCGGCCGAATCCATTTTGCCAAAACTTATAAGGAACATTTCAAAAACAAGGAAAAATATCTGAAATAGAGCCAAAAAGTACCTTCCAAATTTACCATTACATTATTAAGGTGTATTTCAATAAGAAATCATACTGTTAAATCAAGTAACGATATGGTGCAATCTTGCAGATTGCACCATATCGTTGAACTCTCCAGTGTAGAGACAGATTTCAAACCTGTCTTTACAGTGTATCTTTGCTAAAGCGTTTTTGGCTCAATCGAGGACGATATTAGCATGCAACCTTAAGCGAGCAATTAAGGGAAATAGCGTCCTCCCGTATAGAGGTAACCAGTGCTCCCGTATCCACCCCATACAATCATCTCCGTACCTGTCCATACCGCTGTATGCTCATATCGGGCAGCAGGGGCACTTGCTGTGGTGGTAGCAGACCACGTATTTGCTGGGTTATAGCGTCCTCCCGTATTGAGATAACCAGTACTACCTCTTCCACCCCATACAATCATTACGCTACCTGTCCATACCGCTGTATGGCCATATCGGGCAGTGGGGGCGCCTGTTTGGTTGGTAGCAGACCACGTGTTTGCCGCCGGGTTGTAGCGTCCTCCCGTATTGAGGTAACCAGTACCGCCGTGTCCACCCCATACAATCATTACGGTACCTGTCCACACCGCTGTATGTTTATATCGTGCAGTAGGGGCGCCCGTTGGGTTTGTAGGAAGCCACGAGTTTGCCGCTGGATCGTAACGCCCTCCCGTCTTGAGATAACCAGTACTACTGCCGGATCCACCCCATACAATCATCCGAGTACCTGTCCATACCGCTGTATGTTCATATCGGCCAGTAGGGGCGCCCGTTGTGTTCGTAGGAAGCCACGAGTTTACCGCTGGATCGTAACGCCCTCCCGTATTGAGGTAACCAGTACTACCGACTCCACCCCATACAATCATCCGCGTACCTGTCCATACTGCTGTATGGCCATATCGTGCAGTGGGGGCACCAGTCTTGTTGGTAACAGCTACCCAATTATTGGTTAATGGGTTATAATGAGCCCCGGTTATTGAAGGACCGTAAACGTCTTCACCTCCCCATATAATCATCCGGGTACCTGTCCATACCGCTGTATGGTCATATCTGGCACTGGGTGCGTTTGTAGTGTTTGTAAACCTCCAGGCATTTAACGCTGGATCGTAGCGTCCCCCCGTATTGAGGTTATAAGGGTAGCTAGAACTGTATCCACCCCATACAATCATCTCCGTACCTATCCATACCGCTGTATGAGAATCTCGGGCAGTGGGGGCGCTCCGTTTACCCATGCTTGTAGCTACCCACGAGTCTATATCAGGATCGTAGCGTCCTCCCGTATTGAAGTCATCACCACTATACGAATCCCATCCACCCCATACAATCATCTCCGTATCTGTCCATACCGCTGTATGGGAATGTCGGGCAGTAGGGACGCCCGTTGTGTTTGTGGCAGACCACGTATTTGTCGATGGATCGTAGCGTCCTCCCGTATTGAGGGAATAATAACCGTAATCTTCACCACCCCATACAATCATTACGGTACCTGTCCATACCGCTGTATGCTCATCTCGTACAGTAGGGGCGCCCGTTGTAGTGGTAGTATACCACGTATTTGTCGATGGATCGTAGCGTCCTCCCGTATTGACGCAACTATAACTATTAGTATCAATTCCACCCCATACAATCATCTCCGTACCTGTCCATACCGCTGTATGGAAAGATCGGGCAGTAGGGACGCCCGTTGTGTTTGTGGCAGACCATGTATTTGTCGATGGATCGTAGCGCCCTCCCGTATTGAGGTCACCGGTACTACTACCAAATCCACCCCATACAATCATCTCCGTACCGGTCCATACCGCTGTATGGAAAGATCGGGCAGTAGGGACGCCCGTTGTGTTTGTGGCAGACCACGTATTTGTCGATGGGTTGTAGCGTCCTCCCGTATTGAAGTCATCACCACTATCCCAATTCCATCCACCCCATACAATCATCTCCGTACCGGTCCATACCGCTGTGTGGGAACGTCGGGCAGTAGGGGCACCCGTTGTGTTTGTGGCAGACCACGTATTTGTCGCCGGGTTGTAGCGTCCTCCCGTATTGAGGCCATCGCCACCACCCCATACAATCATCTCCATACCTGTCCATACCGCTGTATGGAAAGATCGGGCAGTAGGGGCGCCCGTTGTGGTTGTAGCAAACCATGTATTTGTCGCCGGATTGTAGCGTCCTCCCCTATCGCCACCACCCCATACAATCATCTCCGTACCGGTCCATACCGCTGTATGCCAATATCGGGCAGTAGGGGCAGGCGCACCTGCATCCGTTGCTGACCAGGTGTTGCTCGGCGCAAGGGGGACAAGGGCTGTCGTGGTAATTTCAGGCAAGTTATAGGCATAGTTTTCTCCTTCTATTTCTGCGGTAAACTGTTCCTCTGCCTCTGACCACCACGTATCAAACCCTACCTTCTGCCACTCCACTACTGCTATTCTCACCCGATCTGCCCCATTCTTCAATACTCCTACTACATAAAATCCCTCCTCATCCTCCTGTAACTTACTTAACCGCCTCATCGGCAATTTCATCACATCCGGTCCCTTCACATCGACCGTTTGAGCGGAGCGGTCGCCGGCAACTCGCCTCAGCGGCAATTTCATCGCATCCCGTCCCTTTGCCCCAAATGCACCGGCAAGACGACCTATCTCCTCTGCCCATTCCTTTTCAGAAAGTTCCAGCACATCTTTCTTTTCTGCCGTTTTACCCTCATGAGACTTCCCTTTCCTCAATTCCACTTCCCGGTACTCTCCATCCATCCCCTTCATATCCCCTACCTTATCATGCAGTTTCAGTTCCCTCATCACCCGTTTCTTTAATTTCCCATGAAAACGTTCATCAAAGTCATACCATTCCTGGATCTGCCTCTCTACAAGTAAGGGTCTGGCCAGGCATTCCGCTATCAGATGAGGGTCATTACCCAGCGCCTGCCAGAGTTCTCGCAGCATATCAGGATTCCTCGTAGTTTCAGCCATACGCTGAAGCTCTGCCTGGAGTTGGTACCCCCTGACGGGACGCTTCCAGATTACTTCCAGGGCCCTGGACATCTTTACGGTCTTCTCTACCTTCTTTCTCAATTCCTCTTCTGACATGACCTCTTTAAGCTGAGGTTTTGGAGATGGATTTTCCTTTGGCCATAGGGTATGGCTCCAGTAAACCTCTTCAATGGCCCGCTGACATGCCATCCTCTCTTCAATACTTAGTCCCCATGCCTTTGCCCATCCCGCTTGTCCGACTAAGAACATAACCCCCAAAAGACTTATTATCCACCACTTTAACTTCATTTTGCTTCCTCCTTAAAAATTAAATGGCATTTAAAAACAAAAAAGCCTTACTGCAAAGATATTTATCTAAACATCTTCGGCAGTAAGGCTATCTTTTGGAGACTACTTCCTTATTGTCTTATGAATTTACTTTATCGACGTACTTCCCTGTACGCCTAAAGACCCTTTACTTTTGCGTCCCCCAATCGCTCAGGGTTTGCCTTTATCGTAATGTATTTTGAATATTGCGCAAATAAAACGCCAGAATAAAGATCAGATAAAAGAATTTATAGAAATAAATCATTAAGCTTTAGATTTTAATCACTCATGATCACACTACAATAGAAATATATAGTAATGAGTATATTCAGGCAAGGCATAAAAAGTGTGACATGGCACATAAGTGTAACGTCACACAAGTGTGCCATGACACATTTTATAGTAGAGGTAAGTGTGCTTATCCCAGTGGCAACGTTAAATAGATTACGAAGCCCGTATTGTAAAGCGTGCGTGGTAATGCTAGAAACGAATAATGTTATCGATAAACAAAGCGGGCAAAGTTAACATAGCCACCTGATGATAATTAAAAACCCCTGTACGTCCTTCTGCTATTTTGTTTCGGTGAGGGGACTCACCGAAAACATCTAAAACATCGAAATCCCTTGCATCAAGCCAGGGCTTTGGCAATTTATACAATCAGGATATTTGACCGTAAGGCGTATTGCAATACGCCCCTACACATTTAATGTTCAGATTCACTAATAGCTCGATACTGGACGGGGCTTAAGAGATTGTTGAATTCGTTTGGGTTGGATATTTCGATGTGTAAAAACCACCCCTCACCGTAAGGATCTTTATTCACCAGTTCCGGTTTTTCCTGAATCTTTTGGTTGGTTTTAGTAACTTTTCCCGATAACGGGGCATAAATATCGTAGGCGGCCTTTACGGATTCCACCACTGCACAGGCGGCGCCTGCCGTTACTACCTTGCCTATCGAAGGCAATTCGACAAAGACGATATCCTTTAGTTGCTGCTGCGCATGGTCGGTGATGCCCATGATCACTTCTTTTTGGTTTATTTTTTTCACCCATTCATGCGTCTTTGTGTAAAGGAGTTCTTCTGGTATAGTCGTCATATACAGTATCCTGGAAAAAAATTTTTATAAATTTTTAACAACTTGTATTGTTCATTAAAAATCCAAAATCCGAATATCGGTAACTATTTAGCCAAGTGAAGCTTTGCCCTGTATAAGACCTGATGCTGAAATAAATTCAGCATGACACGGCGCTTTTATTTGTCATTCTGAACTTGTTTTAGAATCTTTTTGTGATTATTTCACTTGGCTAAATAGTTACAAAATCCAAATATCGAAATTCGAAACAATTTCAAGTTTTTTAACAACCCCCTTCGTCCCCCTTTTTTAAGGGGGATTTGGGTGCGGCTTCGTTGCGCTATGTAACTTTTCTTTTATAAAATGGGGTTTTTACGACACATGCATGATAAGGATTATTCCTGATCTGAATTTGTAACTCCTCCCCTATATGGCTGTATTGAGATTTTATAAGGCACAGGCCGATGTTTTTATTGGTGGTAGGGCTAAATGATCCACTGGTAACCTTGCCAATCGTTTCGTTCCCCTTCAGTACGGGATAGCCATGGCGGGGAATCCCTCTGTCAATCATCTCAAATCCGGCCAATTTCCTGTCTATCTCTTTTGCCTTCTGCCTGAGCATTGCTTCTTTCCCAATAAAGTCACCCTTGTCAAATTTCACGGTCCAATCGATGGTGGTTTCTAAAGGGGTTATGGTCTCGTCCATATCATTTCCATACAACAAAAGACACGCCTCCAATCGCAGGGTGTCTCTTGCTCCAAGACCGGCAGGTCTCAAACCATTCTGCCTGTTTTTATCAAGGAGTAGATTCCACAGTTTTTCAATATACTTTGCATCTATAAATATCTCGAAACCATCCTCGCCGGTATATCCTGTTCTTGAGATTATTAGGGGTATATCATCCCATAAAAAATCATCAAAGTAAAACATCTTCAGGGAATCAAATTTCGTTTTGAATGTGTTTTCAAGGATACTTTCTGACTGGGGCCCTTGCAATGCAATGAGAGATATACGATCAGTCAAATCCCTTATTTCTAATGGTTGAAAGGCGACAGCCTGTCTTTGCAGCCATAAGAGGTCTTTTTCTTTATTACCACAATTTACCACCAGCATGAAATGTTCTTTATGCCATTTGTAGACAAGGATGTCGTCAAGAATCCCGCCCTGTTCGTTGCAGATGGGGGTGTATTGAACTTGTTTCTCTGTAAGTTTCCCCGCGTCATTTGTGATAATGTGCTGAATAAATGGAAACGCCTTGTTTCCTAAAACCTCGAATCTCCCCATGTGTGATATATCGAAGAGGCCGGCGTTTTTTCTGACGCAGTGGTGTTCGTTGATGATGGTGTCATATTGGAGGGGCATGAAATAGTCATGAAAGGACACCATCTTTGCATTGAATTTGAGGTGGTTATCATACAGTGGTGTTTTCTTCATGATTGAGAAATGTTATTCTTCATCATCATATTTGTAACCACAGGTAGTTTTAAGATGGAAAAAATAATCATTTTCATTATACGGATAGAGGGAACACATGAGTGGTTTCCGATCGTATACCTTACACAGGGAGAGCCCGTTTTCATCATATTCAAGGTGCTGGCATTTAAAAGATGCATGGCAGCACCGTCCACATCTGAGGCAATTTCCCTGTCGTTTTTTTAATGAGGAATAAATTTCCCGTTTATTGAACACATAATACATCCTTCTCCATGCCTGCAATAAAATCGCGGAACAGAATATATCTATCTTCTGTGCTATTTGATGCATCTTTTGCACAATTTGATTAAGCTTTTTTATTTCGAGCTTATTAATTAACTCAGTCATAGAACTTTACCCTTTTTAATAAGTTAAAAAACCAAAATAATATCCGTATCTCATAACAAATTTATTTAGTTCAGTCAAGATAAATGCCAACAAATTTATCATCATTACAAATAGTTTATAATAATCAGTCATAAAATTTCAAAACAGTTTGCAATTGACTTCAAAATGCTATATGCTATTTGCACAGCATTGCCGAATGCATTTCGAAATTCAAATATCGGGATTCGGAATAAATTCTCATTTCAAACAAAGAAAGAAGATTTTAAAAAATAAAATACTATAGAAGGATAATTGATTATTATGATAGCCAGTAGCATCAAGATATCAAGGTTCCTGAAAATAGGAACCGTCCTGTTCTGTTTTATGTGCCTCTTTTTCGCAACCTACATGGCCTCCAGGTATGAGCATCAGAAAACTGAAACGGAAATTCAAACGTATAAAGTAAAAGAACTCGAAGATAAGATCCGAGAGTTGTCCGCTGCAAATCAAGAGTTATTGCACATTCGCTCTGCATTGGCCCAGGCGAAGGAACGGATGGCGAAAGAAATTGACGCGCTGCGGGAAAAATACCTCGAGTTTGAAGGCTGGGGACATGCAGTTGAAAAAGAAACGTTAAAGGGTGATTTGGCCACAAACCAGGAGTCTGGTGATACTGATGATGTGAAGAAAAAGCTTCCCGATGGCGGTGAGGAAGTCACTTCAAGAGATCTGCCCTTAATGGTGGAAAAGGGGAATTCCACGTTCACACAACCTGATACGATAATGCCCAGTAAACGATTGGAAGGGTCACCTGAGGAATCCAACAGCAAGTAATCATATTTTTTGTATATTAACAAGGAGGTGTTTTATGAAAATGATGACTGAACAGCATCTGATTAATGCATTTGGTGGTGAAAGTCAGGCCCATATGCGCTATCTGCATTTTGCCGATCAGGCAGATAAGGAAAATTTTCCAAACGTGGCTCGATTATTCCGAGCCATTTCTCATGCAGAATATGTCCATGCTGGCGATCATTACCACGAACTCAGTCACCTGGAAGGAGGGTTTGTGGCAAACAGTATGGCGGCCTTTGGACCCGGTGATACGAAAAAGAATTTGAAGCTGGCTATCATGGGAGAGAATTTCGAGATTACCGAAATGTATCCTGTATATATGGAAGTGGCCAAATTTCAAGAGGAAAAGGGGGCGTTGAGGACTTTTACCTGGGCTTACGGTACGGAAAAGATGCATAAAAAGCTCTTTGAAAAGGCAAAGGAATCCGTCGATAAAAATAGCGATGCAGATTTAGGACCGATCCAGGTCTGTAAAATCTGTGGATATACACTGGAAGGAGATGCTCCGGACAACTGTCCACTGTGTAGTGCTACCAAAAAAGATTTTGTTACTTTCAAATGAAACAGCTGTATACGGGGAAACAACTTTCAGAAGAAAATGAGACACCTTCCCTTTGATCCCATTGAGGAGGAAACGTTTATTCCCCATTGTGGGGGAGGATTAAAGTGAGGGTATTTTCATGTTAATACTATACGGTATGATGAAGGAGTCAAAAACACACAGTTTGTTTTCATGGTTATTTTTTTGTCCCCTTTAATTTCTCATACTGGGCAAATGATTTTCTGGCCTCTTCCTTCATACCCATCTTTTCATAAAGCGTCCCAAGAATATTATAGATATCTATCGTTTCAGGATTGATTTCCAGTGCCTTAGAGTATTCATAAATAGCATCATCCAGGGTGCCTTTTTGCTCATAAATACGGGCGAGTACGAGATGGAGGGTTGCATGTTTTGGGTCGATCTCCAGGGCACGTTTCAAGATTTTTACCGCATTGTCTGACATATTTTCTTCGTTA
The DNA here is from genome assembly GCA_021646415.1 of Candidatus Brocadia sp. Lineage (NCBI taxonomy): Bacteria > Pseudomonadati > Planctomycetota > Candidatus Brocadiia > Candidatus Brocadiales > Candidatus Brocadiaceae > Candidatus Brocadia > Candidatus Brocadia sp. Next base: position 6,662 of record SOEU01000027.1, on the reverse strand, counting down.
TATGCGGTCGCAAGACAGATATACGCTTTAAGATTGTTTTTATTCAAGGATACCGCATTTTCCCATTGTTCAATTGCTTCATCGTGTTGTTTGTTGTAATAGGAAATGAGACCCATCTCAAAATACGTATCCGGTCTTAAGGCAATATTCATTTCTTCAATACTTTTTAACTTGTCTTTTATGGTGACTAACTTTTTAAATGCGGCGTTACTCACGCCCTTGTTTTTGGTTTCAGAGAGAACCAAAGAGGGAATTGACGCCTTTTTTCTTTCCAGGAGAAGCATATCTTCCAGGGACTCTTTCTCTCCCCTAATGAATTCTGTGGATTCTTTAAGAGTCGTTTTCAGGTCGGTATTCTTGTCTTCCAGGATAGAGATTTTTTGTTCCAGTGCAATGATTTTTTGTTCGTGTTCTTCTTTTGACTGGTGTTCTTTGGCTGAAGATTCTTCTTTAATGCGATGTTCTATTTCCGCAACTTGATTTTGATGCTCCTCCATGGAGATATAATCATTCTTGTAAGTTGCCAGTTTTTGTTCGTAGTCGTTTATCTTATCGTCATAGATTGATTTAGGAATATATTCCTCTGTTAATCTTTTTTCATAAGCATCTACGGCATTTTCGTAAATTTTCTTCTGTTTATCGCGGGTAAATTTTAGTGTCTTGATTAATTCATCTTTTTCGGCAAGGAGATTGTTATAGTAAGGTCTTTCTATGAAGAACCAGTAGCAAATGAGGGCAACAACTGAAACACCGAAGGCAATGATCAGAATGACAGAAAGTTGTTTATCTGTTTTAATGAAAACCCTTTTCGGAGCTGCGCCCATTTTTATTTTTTTAAAACGATTGAACAGGTCATTGAAGACTGATTTTGCCTGAAAAAAGCTCCTGTATTTTTTATTCCGAACTGGAGGAAGAACGTTGCTTTCGGAATCCACTCCATCAGGTGGGGTTTTGGTATCAATGTCTTTGTTCGTATTTATATTTATATCTGTTTCAGACATGTTTATTCAATAAAATGATCAGCAAAAATTTTATCCGATGTCAAGTTCTGTTACCGGGGATGTTTCCCGCGTGGCGCTGCTAACGGGCTGTTTTTTGAGTATGAGTTTGTCTGCCTCTTCCTGACTCATCGGAACAACCTCCAGGGTTCTTTGAAGAGTATCATTGTTCACCTGTTTTACTAAAACTTTAGAAGAAGGCAACATGTGCGATTTCCCGTACCTTGCCGTGAGGCGTGCCCCAATGTGAATCATTTCTTCGGTGATTTCGCCGCGCAAAAGGGTAAGAGGTCCCGGCATATCGATCAGGCTTAACAGAAAATCCCCCTCCCTTACAAAGGATTCGATTTTATTATTATCCTCTTCATTCCTGCCAACAATGGCCTTTGTTTGAGCGTTGAGTCTGAAATGCCTTCCTACCTTGAGCAGGTTGACATCATTTACATTGGCATCGCAGGTATTGACCAGGTCCCGCATACGGTGTGCAAATTCAGGGTCGGTGAGCAGGCAGCCTCCGGCAGAACACGGGTAATCTTTGATTTGAAATACATCGGCAAGCTGTATCTGATCTTTCCGGGAACGGCCTCGAATCTGAAGAAGTTGTTCCCTATCTACAATGCCTAACTTCTCGGGGATGGTAGGTTCCATGTGCTTGGCGCATAAGGGTCTCAAGACAAGTCCGGTAAGATTTGCCTCTTGATCGATAATCTTCATGGCTTCTTTTCGCTGGGACATGGGTCTTTGCCCTAACACCTCACCGGTGATAATAAAATCGGCGCCGATTTCCCGCATATACTCTCCTGCAATACGAAAGATATTAATCCGGCAATCGATGCAGGGGTTCATATTCTTTCCATAGCCAAACTTCGGTTTTTTGACCAGTTCCAGAAATCGTTCTGTGGTATTGATGACCTTGATTGGTATCCCAAATTTTTCAGAAACCTTTACGGCCTCAAGTTTGCAGCTACCATGGGAGGTACAGCGACAAAACACGGTCACAAAATTAAGCGCAATCACCTCAATCCCTTGTTGCTGGATAACACGAATAGCAAGGGTGCTATCTAGACCACCTGATAATAATGCTAATGCCTTAGCCAAAATCGAACTCCTTAAGTACAGTAAATTTCAGTTCTGTAAATTATTTTAAAAACTATTTACGGAATTTTAAACGATAATGGATGCGTCTTTCAAATAAAAAATGGAATTTGCACTTAGTAAATGCGAGAACGATTGATAGTTATAAATCAATAGGGAATTCCCTGTGATCTTCATTGAGTAATTATAAATGATCAATTCAAAAGAAGTTTGACTGTTTTATAATGTTATGTTAAATTAGGCTGTTATTCAAGAAGGGTGCTAAAGTTCAAGTGCCAAATAACAAGCAAATTCCAAAGGGAAAATACTGTGGTAAGACAACCGGCAGTGGCGGGCAGTTTTTATAGCGGAGATGCAATCCAGTTAAAGAGTGATATCGAAGATTTTGTAATCAAGGATTGTAAACAACAGGCCGTATTGGGCATCATCTCACCGCATGCCGGATATATGTATTCAGGACGTGTTGCAGGAAGTCTTTATTCAAGGATTATAATACCCGGTACCGTGGTCATATTAGCGCCCAATCATACGGGTTACGGTGTGCCATATTCTATCTGGCCAGGTGGGTCGTGGCGGACACCCTTAGGGGACGTCATGGTTGATGAAGAGGTGGTAAACGAACTGGTTCATGTATGTAAGCTCGTTGAGAAAGACCAGGAGGCCCATCTCTATGAGCATGCTGCTGAGGTGCAGATACCCTTTATTCAATACTTTAATCCCCAGAGTAAAATTGTTGTGATAGTTTTATCTTCCGGGAATATTGCAGACCTTAAAAGTATAGGGAAAAGTCTCTCATTAGTGTTACAGAAATTAAGTCCCGATGCACTTGTGGTAGCCTCTTCTGATATGACGCACCACGAGTCACAGGCATCGGTTAACAGGAAAGACAAGATCGCCATTAATGAAGTTTTGGCACTTCATGAGGATAACTTATACAGCAAAGTACGCGAAATGCGTATTACGATGTGCGGTATTTATCCTGCGATTACCATGCTTGTATGCTCTAAGGACCGTGGGGCAAAAGAGGCTGAACTCGTGCGTTATGAAACCAGCGGTGACATTACAGGCAATTACGATCAGGTTGTAGGTTATGCAGGAATTATGGTATATTAAATAGTATGGATTTTTTATTTTGACGCAGATAAACACAGATCATCAGGATATAAAAAAATAAAAACTGTATTCTGTGTACATCTGAAGAAATTTGTGTCCTGGTTAGAACGAGGAGAATGATAGTATGGTGATGGTTCCAAAAATCAAATTAAATATCGACGGCAAGACTATAGAGGTAAATAAAGGCAAAACAGTCTTGCAGGCAGCCAATTCCATAGGGATTCGTATCCCGACACTTTGCCACGACCCGCGCCTGGAACCTTTTGCGGCGTGTCGCGTTTGTATGGTAGAAGTGGAGAGGGGTAAATCGAGTGCGCTGATCACGTCTTGCAATACGGAGGCTACCGATGGTATGGTAATCCGTACCGATTCAGAGAGAGTATTGAAGACACGCAAGATGGTCTTGGAATTAATCCTTTCTGATCATCCCAAGGATTGCATGACCTGTGAGAAATGCGGCACCTGCGCGTTACAAGACCTTGCTTATGAATATAAGGTAAGAGAAAGCCAGTTCTTTGAAGAACCTGACGGTGGTATTCTAGAAGACGAAAATCCTGCCATTCAACAGGATACCAGCAAGTGCATCCTTTGCGGCCGCTGTGTGCGCATCTGTGCCGAAGTACAACAGGACTACGCTATTGATTTTAAGAATCGTGGATTTGATACAGAAACAGGTTTACCCTTTGGTAAACCGAGGCGCGAGACGACATGTGTGTTGTGTGGCCAGTGTGTGTCGACGTGCCCCGTGGGATCCTTGGTGGAAAAGCAGGCTGTTGGAATGGGGCGGGAGTGGGAATTTAAACAGGTTAAAACTACCTGTGCTTATTGCGGTGTAGGCTGTACGATGTATTTAAACGTTAAAGGAAATCAGGTAGTCAAGGTGACTTCAAAGGCAGGTTCCATTCCTAATGATGGGAATCTGTGCGTGAAAGGGCGATTTGGGTATGACTTTATCCATCACCCTGACCGGCTGAAGCACCCACTCATAAAAAAGAATGGAACGTTTGAAGAAGCAAGCTGGGGCGAGGCCCTTGATTTTATTGCCAGTAAATTGAATGACATAAAAGCCAGATACGGACCAGACACAATAGGGGTCTTTAGTTCTTCGCGATGCACCAATGAGGAAAATTATCTGGCGATGAAATTCGCGCGGGCAGTGATTGGTACGAACAACGTAGACCAGTGTGCCCGGACTTGACACGCACCCTCCGTCGCCGGTCTGGCGATGTCATTCGGTAGCGGTTCAATGACCAATTCCATTAGTGAAATTAAGGATTGCAAACTGATCTTCCTTATCGGTGGCAATCCCACAGAGGCACACCCGATTGTAGGGTTAGAGATGAAAAAGGCGCTCCGCAAGGGATGCACATTTATTGTCGCAGACCCTCGCCAGATCTGGTTTGCCCAGCATGCAAAGTTATATCTTCCTTTGAAACCCGGTACAGACAACTGGTTATTAAATGCAATGGCCCATGTTATTCTTGCGGAAGGTCTTGAAAACAAGGAATTCATACAGACGAGAACTGAAGGTTTTGAAGAATTAAAGGAGTATGTAAAGGATATTACACCCGAAAAAGCTTCAGAATTTACAGGTATTCCTGCGGAAGACATAAGAAAGGCAGCAAGATTGTATGCTCAGTCGGAGAAGTCTGCAATATACTATACACTGGGTATTACCGAGCATGTTTGTGGAACGGACAATGTGAGAAGTATTGCAAATCTTGCCTTGTTAACCGGACACATCGGGAAACCCAGTACCGGGGTTAACCCCATCCGTGGGCAGAACAATGTCCAGGGTGCGACAGACATGTGTACCCCTGATAAATTACCGGGATACCAATTGTTCTCGGATCAAAAAGTCGTAGAAAGATTTGAAAAGGCCTGGGGTGTTACCTTGAACAAAACACCGGGCAATACATCGCCAACCATGTTTGAACGTATGCATAAAGGGGAATTTAAGGCGTTGTATGTCATTGGGGAAGACCCTATTATGAGTGAACCCAATCAGGACTATACCATACATGGACTAAAAAACTTAGAGCTTCTGGTCGTACAGGACATTTTTATGTCAGAGACGGCCAAGTATGCTGATGTTATCCTGCCGGCGGCCAGCTTTGCAGAGAAGGACGGTACCTTTACGAATACAGAACGCCGGGTGCAGCGTGTACGCAAGGCTATTAACCCTATCGGGAATACAAAACCAGATTGGCAGATCATCTGTGAGTTATCTACCCGCATGGGTTATACAATGGATTATCCATCTCCCAAAGAGGTCTGGGACGAAATTGCCAGCCTTGTACCCATGCTTGCAGGCATTAATTATGCAAGGATCGAGCACAACGGTATTCAATGGCCCTGTCCTGATGTGAAACATCCCGGTACCAAATTCCTGCATGAGGGTAAATTTCCACGGGGTCTTGGTAAGTTTTTTGTGTTACCTTACCGTGCCCCTGCCGAGAGTCCGGATAAGGAGTATCCATTATTACTTACCACGGGGCGTACCCTTTATCATTACGGTGCAGGCACTATGACCCGGAGGTCGGCTGGAATTATTCATAAGACAAATGACTGTTTCGTTGAAGTACATCAAACGGATGCCCGGGAACTTGGTATCTTTGATGGTGAATTGGTAAGAGTTGCATCACGCCGCGGTGAGATAACCGCCCGCGCCGAGGTTTCTGACAAGGTGAAAAAGGGTGTCATCTGGATGCCCATGCATTTTGCGGAGGCTGCCGTGAACAAACTGACCATGGACGCATACGACAACATCACTCAGACGCCCGAATACAAGGTCTGCGGGGCAAGGATCGAAAAGATATAGGATTTTCAAGAAAAATGGTGCTGAAAGGCTACTAAGGGAATCAAATCTTTTAGTAGTCTTTTTTGTTTCAAGAATTCTTTTGCAACACCAAAGGCACATCTTCTTCATCGTATACCATTACCCCGGCAAAACCAATCGTTTCTATTTTTGTTTGACATAAAAAACTAATTATGTTTTTATAACTGCTATATGAAAAACATTGCGATAAAGGCAAACCCTGAGTGATCAGGGGACGCAAAGCAAAGGGTCTTTAAAGCCCGAGAAGTAGTCTAAGAAATAGAAAAAAGACAGCCTTACTGCCGAAGATGTTTTTAATGAATGTCTCTGCAGTAAGGCTTTTTTTGTTTAAAGGGACACGAAAGATGCCCATGGCGAGGTTTTAATTATTCATAATTGCATGCTTGCGATGATCGTTTTGTTTGATGGTACGCCATAATGTTATAACATTATCATATAACTCCTCCTTTTAATAATGCAATGAAAGGAGGAGTTATATATAAGTTGCGTTGAAACAGTTTAGTTTTTTGAAAGATGAGTTGTGCTTTTTAAGTCCCTATAGGGACGTGAGGCAATAGGCAGGCAATTTATTGCCTGTATTTTTATCAAAGAGAAATACAGTCCCGTAGGGACGATTG
>SOEU01000026.1 GCA_021646415.1 Candidatus Brocadia sp. | reverse complement strand
CAAAGAGGGGTGAGAAGTTATTTAATGATCCGAATGTAGGGTGTGCGGAGTGTCATCCTGGTGATGCAATGGATCCGAAGGCCTTATTTAGCGATGCACAGACCCATGATGTGGGAACCGGTCGTGTAGGAGTGAAGGGTTTCAGGTCAACACCGGGTAAGGTATTTAACATGCAGGCATTGAATGCCGGTGAGGATCCCTATGGAGAGGAGAGCGATACGCCGATCATTGGGTTAGACCTGGTGAAGGAGTTTGATACACCGACCCTGAGAGACATCTATGCTTCAGGTACGTATTTCCATGACGGAAGCGCCAGGACGTTGATTGACACGATCAACAACACGGTAAATGATAAGGACATGCATGGAAGGACGTCACACCTGAGTGCTCAGGATTTGCAGGATTTGGTGGAGTTCCTGAAGGCGCTATAAGTAGGGTAGTATGGGAAGAGAAAAGAATTGGTTCAAGTGGAATATTTTAAGAAAGTGAAAGGAGAAGGCCAACAGATGAGTAAGAGGATAATAGGAGGGGTAATGGCATCGGCGTTGATAGCCGGTGCGTTGGTCTGTGGGGATATCTTTGCATCGAACCAGGTAATGACAGGTGGTTCGAAGCAGGGAAAGGCCTTATGGACGGATTATTGCGGGATGTCGAAAGAGGTGCAGGGTCCTGTGGATGTGATATTGTTTACCCAGTCACCCAGGACGGCAAAGGGTGATCCGTATCAGAACTATCCGCACTATGTGTCAGAGGGTAGCCGGATTGTATCATTCAATTTAAAGACGAAGGAATTAAAGGTACTGACCAATGATTTTGCGTCAGCCTTTGATCCATGCACGTACTGGGATGGGAAGAAGTTCACTTTTGCCGGGATTCACAAGAAGGGCGGCGGATGCCAGATATGGGAGATGAATATAGATGGCAGCGGGATAAGGCAGATGACCGATTATAAAGGCACGTGCCGCAGTCCGATCTATTATGCGGCTGGTAGTATTGAGGAGGGTCAGGGTCGCATCATATGGAGAGACAGGTATTTTGAAGGAGACTGGAAAGAGAGAGGGACGGTAGAGAAGACGGGGTTCATTATCTTCGCCGGTTCTCCGGATGGTGTAAAGGACGAGTTCCATAATCCGTATGCGTATAATCTTTTCAGGTTGGATACGCAGGGAGGCCATGTAACGGAGAGGATTACCGGTCACGTGCTGTCAGGTATAGAGTTTCCGCACCTGAATACCACGATAGACCAGATCACCTACAACGTGAGTTCGAACTATGATCCTGCACTTACGCCGGATGGAAACATCCTGTTTTCCAGCGTCCAGGCCAATGGGAGCAGGGCAGAAGGGAAAGGCCGGGTGTTACTGGAAGTAGACAACTGGGATGGTGCATATCCAAGGGCGATTTATGGTAACTGTCCGGATGAAATTGGTGGGGCATGTGGAAGGTCTCAGGCGAAGATCACCTTTGGTGACAGGAAATTGGTATATGTAGAGTCACCCTATATGAACTGGGGTGTTGGCCAGCTGGCAGCAGTCAGTTGGGATGCTCCGTACAACAAGACCTACGAGAGGCTGACGAAGGACGATGGCGGATTGTACAGGAGTCCTTACCCGCTTCCGGATGACAGGATGCTGGTATCCTATGCAGAGAGAGGCGATTTTGGCATCTATTGGTTTGACTGCAAGAATGGCAAGGCAGGGGAATTGGTATACAATGATCCGGAGTGGAACGATCATCAGCCGGCCCCTGTGTATATTAAGTACAAGCCAAGGTGGATCAACACCTTTACAGCCGGGAAGAACTTTGGCGTAACGACGGTGACCTATCAGCCGTTTGACCAGGTGAAGGTGGAAGGGTATCCACATTCCTGGGGTACATGGATTTGTTTTGACACGACCTTGACGGACACCAAGGTTGGTCCCTATCCCAGCGAGAGGGCGAAGGAAATGAAGCCGGGAGATGTGAAGGCGGTGAGGATAGTCCAGGGTGTGCAGTGTGTGGAGCCAGATGAAAGCAGGTTCAAGGCGGGAGTTGGAAGCCACCTTTTGGGAGGCTGCAGGTCAAGCAGCAACTCAGGAACTGCATTCCAGCAGAGGAGGATCATCGGGTATCAGTATGTAGAGGATGATGGTTCAGTGGTAACGTCACAGACGGCAGACACGCCATACTACATTCAGATATTGGATGACAGGGGGATGGCAGTACAGAGCGGGTTGTCATGGGCGTATCTGAGGCCGTATCATGGCAGGATTTGCAGTGGATGTCATGATGGCTCTTACAGGGGCAGGGCATTCCAGAACCAGCATACAAAGGCGTTGTACAACTGGTGGTATGATGACAGGAGTCACTATGATTCACCATTTGCATTTGCATACCTGAAGCTTGATAAGAATGGTATCTATCAGGGAGTAAAGCATGGTGAAGACGTTGTGGTACCATCGGACGTGTACTATGGAGGTCCATCAGGTACGACATCACAGCCGGTGGAAGGGTTAACGGATGAGAAGAGGAGGACGGTGGATTTCCGCAGGGATATTCAGCCGATCATCGATGCGAAGTGCGCCGGATGTCACAATGCGAATCTTCCTCCGGACTTAAGTGGCGGTGGAGAGCTGGCGAGTGTTGATGGTGTTGCAGCATTCAGCCGTTCATACAATAGCTTGCTTGAACCACAGAGGGGTAAGGATCCCAACCTTGGTGGTAAGTATGTTCATCCATCATCAGCCATCAACAGCTTGTTGATCTGGAGGCTGTATGAGGAGGCCTTAAGTCAGTTCGCACCGAGAGAGAATGTATTCCCGATTGAGGGAAGGGTAATGCATGACAAATTCCTCACGCAGGATGAGAGGTATTTGTTTGTCGAGTGGATAGACATCGGGGCGCAGTGGGATAACATCCAGGGTCCTGATTTTTATCCTGGCTATCATGCAAGATAATGCCTGAGGTAAATCCCTGAGCCTGTCTGTACGAAGGCAAGGGAATGGGAAGTAAAACGATGAAGAGCTGGGTCGCGTGGGTGTCTCCCCACCACCCAGCTCTTCGTGTTTTTAAGATTATCAATATTGATTTTCTTTGATTGAAGGTATAAATTATCGTAATATAAGAAATTATTAAGTCGATTTTGCTAGCCCTCATATTATAAAAGCGTGTGAAATTCTGCAGGAATATGTGTTGTTACTAGGTAAACTCATAAAGTATTGTGTGTAAATTAAAAAGGAGATACATATTGCTATGAAAAAAATGAAAATGTGTTTAATCATAGTACAACTGTTATTCATGTCTATAACATGCTGTAATGCCTTAATGGCAGATATAATAGATAATGAAAAGATTTTGAAAAAGCCTAAAATAGTTTTTGAAGAGAAAATATATGATTTTGGTAAAATTTATATGGGCGAGATTGTGAAACATGGATTCAAATTTAAAAATCTTGGGTCTGATGAGTTGATTGTAACCAGTGTTAAATCATCATGTGGATGTACTGCCGCATTGGTATCTAAGAGTAATTTGCTCACAGGCGAAGAAGGAGAGGTACAGATTAAATTTAATCCAGGCCGTTTTGTTGGCAGGGTAACGAAATCAGTTACGGTGAACTCAAATGATCCTAAAAATTCAACATATAAATTAACGATCACCGGAGAAATAATTGAAGAAGTCCGTGTTAGCCCAAAGCAAATTAATTTTGGTATCATAAGAAAAGGTGATTCTTGTACCAGGAATATAGAGATAAAAACAATACCTGAATTGAAAATTGAAGTAAAGAAGGTAGAGTCACCTAATCCATATATTACACTCACACAAAATAAAACAGCAGATAACAATGTCCATAGTTATCAAGTTTCTATTGAAAAATATGATTTCATTGGCAAATTTAATGGAATTGTATTTTTCTATACAACTAGCAACAGACAGGAAAGGATAGATATCCCGTTTTCCGGAGAGGTTGTTGGGGATGTTACTTTTTATCCGGAAATAGTAACTTTTGGTAGTGTTAAAAAAAATCAAGATACAGAAAGAACGGTTATCGTTAATTTTGTGAACAAAGATGTGAAAATAGAAAAGATTGAAGCTGATCCAGGTCTAGTAAATTATGCAGTGTCTGACTTAAATAATAGTACTAAGAAAATAGACATTAAGCTGGGTAAAGATATAATGGCCGGGAAAATCACAAGTAGTTTAAGGATATACACAAACAGTGCTATTCAACCGGTTATTACTATCCCTATCAATGGAGAAGTAAGGGGGTAATTAAGTATCAGTTCTTTATGAAGATGCACCTTGGATGTTTCATTGCTTTTTTCATTTTCATTATGTTTCTACCTATTTCGATCCATGCTTTTCCGGAGAAAGTATCAATATTATTTTCCGGGGAGGAGTTGGGGAGTCTTGAACCGTGCGGTTGCTATGAGGGTCAACTTGGGGGAATTTCTAGAAGATATTCGTTTATAGATTTCTTTCGAAAACAAAAGAACATTGTTTTGCCAGTAAGTTTAGGCGATCTTACAGGGGGTTATAGTAGACAGGATGAGATTAAACTGGAAATTCTGTGCCGTGCAATGGGAGAAATGGGGTATGTATTGCATAACCTTGGAGAAAAGGATATTGGAATTAGTCCACGAATACTTAGTTTTTTATCCCAAACGAATACAGTAAAATTTCTTTCAAGCAACGTAAAAATTGTTACTCCATTTCCGATAAAAATCAACCAATATATCATAAAGGAATGTTTTGATTCCGGGCATTTTTTCAAAATTGCCTTTTTCGGTATCCTTTCTAAATCCCTCGTCAGCACGTATGCGTTGGATTATGTGAATGTATCTGAGCCAGTAAAGGCACTAAGCCCTCTGGTTAAACAGTTGCATGGTAAGGCAAATCTTTTAGTATTACTTTCCCATGCATCGCTGGAAGAATCTGTTGAGATCGCGAAATTCTTTCCAGAAATAGGATTAATTATAAGTGGGCACAATAGCGATGAACCAGGGGATGCAATATATGTTAATAATACTCCAGTTATTTCTCCCGGGATGGGTGGAAAGCATATTGGAGTTGCGCAGTATTCAATAAATAAGAAAGTTGTAGAAAGAAAGTCCGTTGAGGTTATTCCATTGGGCCATACTTACAAAGATTCAAAAGAAATGATTTTATTACTGAAGGAATATCAGCAAATACTGGTAGATGAAGATTTATTAAGTAAGGCGCCACAGGCACCTCTTCCAGAGGGGTTATCCTATGTGGGCAGTTTTGCCTGTGGAATATGCCACAAGATAATATACGATCACTGGCACAAAACAGCTCACGGTACCTCATACAATACCCTGGTTGGTGTTGGCCATCAATACGACCCTGAATGCATTACGTGTCATACGGTCGGCTACGGGGATATTTCTGGATTTTTAAATTACGAAAAAAATCAAAACTTAACAGATGTGGGTTGCGAAAGCTGTCATGGTGCTGGAAGTAAACATATAAAAAGTGTAAATGATAACTACGGTTCAACAGGTGAAAGAAATTGTGTGATTTGTCATGATAGCGAACACAGTCCAAAATTTCAATTTGCAGAATATTGGAAAAAGATTAAACATCCCAAAGAAACACTAAAAAAGCTTCCTAAAACGCTTGAATAATAATGATCAAGATAGCATTTTATTGGCATCAACACCAACCTTATTATAAAGACAATTTAACCGGCGAGTACTCGATGCCATGGGTGAGACTGCATGGGATAAAAGACTATATCGGTATGGCGTTATTACTAGAAGATTTTCCCAGAATACGTCAAACGTTTAATTATGTGCCCTGCCTGCTGGAGCAACTTAAGGATTATGAGGAGAATCGTGCCAATGACCAGTTTTGGAAATTAACAAAAATACCAGCAGAGGATTTAAACCAGGAAAATAAACTTTATATATTGGATAATTTCTTCTCTGCGAATCATCAAAACATGATCGATATTTATCCGAGGTATAAAGAATTATTGAAGAAGAGGAATTTCAGAAAGAAATTGGCACGAGATGTAGTCAGTGTTTTTTCTAACGAGGATTTTCAGGATTTACAGGTGTGGGCAAACCTCACGTGGTATAATCCGTTAGTAATTCAAAAAGACCCTTCGTTATCAGAATTAGTAAAAAAGGGCGAAGGGTTTACAAATGAAGATAAGGAAATAGTTCTATCAAAACAAACAGATGTAATAAGACAAATTATTCCGCTTCATAAACGATTACAAGATTTGAAACAGATAGAGGTTACTACCTCTCCCTATTATCATCCAATTTTACCTTTATTGTGTAATCAAGAAGCCGCAAAAGTTATTTTACCGAAACTGCCTTTACCAAAAAAAAGATTGTTGGCAATTGAAGATGCAAAAATACAGGTAGAAAGAGCCGTTCAAACTTACGAAAAATATTTTGAACAAAAACCACATGGAATGTGGCCTTCCGAAGGCGCTGTTAGTGATGATATTATTCCCATTTTGACTCAGGCAGGGTTCCATTGGTTAGCATCAGACGAAGAGATACTGGCTTGTTCTCTGGGTAATAAAGTATTGAGAAACAGGTGCGGGGAGGTTGTTGTGCCTGAGTTATTATATAAACCTTACCGGATCAATATAAAAAATAATACTATAAACATGGTGTTTCGTGACCATGCTCTTTCAGATTTAATCGGATTTCAATATTCAAAATATCATGCCGATTTTGCGGTGTCTGATTTCATAAACAGGATAAATAGCTTGAAGAAGTATAACAACAATGGGAAACCTCTCCTTGTGACGATTATATTGGACGGAGAGAATGCCTGGGAACATTATCCTGACAGTGGTGTAGATTTCTTACGAAGACTGTATCGTGCAATTAGCGACGATAGTGATCTGGAATGTGTCCGTATTAGGGATTATTTGGAAGAGTATCCCCCAGAGCAAACATTGCAGCATATTAGTCCTGGTTCGTGGATTGGACATAATCTGGCAACATGGATTGGGCATGAAGAAAAGAATGCAGCATGGGAATTAATAGAAGACACGCGGTCTTTTCTCGTAAATCAAACAGAAGGGAAAACCCTTTTGTCGCCGAATATTATTATGAGTAAGGCGTGGGAAGAAATATTCATAGCGGAAGGCAGCGATTGGTTTTGGTGGTTTGGTGACGATCATTTTACCCATTATAAAGATGAATTTGACAGTTTGTTTAGATTGCACCTGAAAAACGTATATAAATTATTTAATGTGTATACTCCAAGGATATTGGATGTTCCTATTTCTAGGATGGCTCATCGAAAACCATATTCATATCCAAAAAGATTTTTATCTGTTAAACTGGACGGGCTCGTGAGCAATTATTTTGAATGGCTGGATGCTGGCAAATATAGCGCAAGTAGGGATATGGACACAATGCATAGGACATCCGATCAACCTATTCAGCAGGTGTTCTTTGGATTTGATATAGATACTTTATTTATAAGGGTAGATTTTCACGAAGATTTGTTTTCTCAATATATTAATAAGGGAAGACTGGTAATTACTTTTGTCCAGCCAGAGGAATTGCAATTATATACTTCTTTTTTTGCCGATAAACCATTGAGATTTAAGATAAAAAATAAAAGTCATACTTACGAAAGGAAAGATTTTTGTAGTATTTCCTTGAATAAAATAATTGAATTATCCTGTCCTTTTGTAGATTTAGGCCTTTTCCCGGGAATAGATGTAGAATTTTTTATTGAACTGGTGAAAGAGGATGAGGTTACTCAAAGGATGCCCCTTAGGACGGTATTTTGTTTTTCTGTACCATCGAAAGATTTTGAAAGAATGATGTGGCAGGTGTAACAACGCCAGGGACCACAAGATTAATTTCCAAAAAGACAATGGAGGACGATAAAAATGCCGGAGCTTCGAAAAGACCCCGTTTCTGGTCGTTGGGTAATTATTGCTACAGAAAGGGCAATGCGTCCGACTGATTTTAAATCGGAACCACAGTCTATTAGAGGTGGTTTTTGCCCTTTTTGTGAAGGAAATGAAGACAAGACACCACCAGAGATTATGGCATATAGAGAAAGAGGCACTCAATCCAATACAAAAGGATGGCGAGTGAGGGTAGTACCAAACAAATTTCCCGCGTTAAAAATTGAGGGTAATTTAAACAAACATGGTGAAGGAATCTACGATTCGATGAACGGTATTGGGGCGCATGAAGTGATTATTGAAAGCCCGAAGCATGTCACTTCTTTGACAGAACTTGATAACAAACAAGTGGAGGAGATGTTGTGGACATACAGGGACCGACTCGTGGATTTAAAAAAAGATAAACGATTTATTTACGGATTACTTTTCAAAAATGTAGGTACGGCTGCAGGCGCTACCCTGGAACATTCCCATTCACAATTAATTGTTACACCAATTGTGCCGATATCAGTTATGCACGAGATGAATGGATGCGAAGAATTTTACAAATACAGAGGCCGTTGTTTACTTTGCGATATGGTTCAACAAGAGTTATCTACCGGGACGCGAATCGTGCTGGAAGGTGATACCTTTGTTGCCTTTGCACCGTATGCCTCACGATTCCCTTTCGAGACATGGATTTTGTCAAAAATACATTCTTCACATTTTGAGAATTTGCAGAAGCTGGAGATCGAAGAATTGGCACAAGTGTTACGTGCAGTTCTTCTTAAGCTTGAGGCATCCCTTGAGTTCCCCCCTTACAATTATATTGTCCATACAACGCCATTTATTTTTGGAGAAATAGAACATTATCACTGGCACATCGAAATTATCCCACGTTTAACAAGGGTTGCAGGTTTTGAATGGGGTAGTGGTTTTTACATAAATACAGTAACACCGGAGCATGCAGCAGAATTTCTTAGAAATGTAAATATAGAAAAGAAAGCAGTGGTAGTGCAATCGTGAAGACGGGTGGATTTATTTAAGAACAAGATGCAATGGACTAATCTTATGAAAAATGGGATGGCACAGGATTGGTCCTGGGAAAGAAGCGCAAGAGAATAAGCTGCACTTTATAAAAAATCGCTAAAGAAGAATGATTTGACGGTATAGGAATTTTCATTTTTTTTATGCGGATTTTTGGGATATGTTATAATCAAAAAGACGATAAAAAAACTTGTAAGTGTACCTATGAGATGAGTCATGTCAAATATGAAGAGTGGATTATGGTGTTACCACACATTTTAAAAGATAAATTCGACAATGTCGTAAACGACCTCGTGGATGCGCTCGATGCCGGATTGTCCGTAATGGATAAAGATCTGAATATTGTTTGGGCTAATAAGACCCTTTCTAAAATGCTCAACTTAAGGGATGATCCCGTAGGGAAAAATTGCCGTGAGATTTATAAATGTGAATGCAAGGAGACGAAATATTGTTCTGTTCTTAAAACGCTGTCAAGTGGTAAAAAACAGTTTAGTGAGATCCAGTTAATTACAGAAAAAGGAGAAAGAAAGTATGTTAAGAATATTTCTCTACCTATCAGAAACGAAAATGGTTCTATTATCCAGTTACTTAAACTCTCGATAGATACCACAGAGCAGGAAGAGAAGATCCATCGACTTTCTTTATTGCGAAAACTTGCAGAGTTGATGCAGGGGCCGCTGCAAACCGATCGGTTACTTCACTTAATTTTGACCTGTGTTACCGCCGGAACTGCATTGGGGTTTAACCGTGCAAGGCTTTTTCTGGTGGATAAGGAACGGGATATTGTCTATGGTAAGATGGCCGTTGGTCCCTCCAGTTGGGAAGAGGCAAATAAGATATGGAGCGAAATAGCCAGTAAGTATGAAAAATTAGAGGACCTTATTAAAGTATCAGAAGACCATTATCGTGAGGATACTCCCTTGCACATGATTACACGACTGATGGCTTATTCTTTAGCAGATGAAAAAGAAATCATCGTTTCATGTGTAAAAACAAAAAAACCTATTTTGGAAAAGGATGCCTTTCATAATCCAAAGAGTAATAAAAAATTTGTAAGCATGATTAATGCGAACGAATTTGTTTGTGTGCCATTAGTGGTTAAAGACGAAGCGATTGGAGTAATTTGTGCCGATAATGTTTACAGCCACAAACCAATAACAGAGGAACAGGTTGAACTTTTAAGTATTTTTGCTAACCGTGCGGCATTGGCAATTGCAAATGCAGAAGCATATGAAAAACTCGAAGAAAAGATTCAACAGCTCAAAGATACTCAGGAAAGACTAATTCGTTCTGAGCGGCTTGCCGTTATAGGAAACATGGCGGCATATATTGCGCATGAGATCCGTAATCCACTGGTGACGGTAGGTGGGTTTGCCAGGGCGATTTTGCGGGATTCTATTAACAATAAACAGACTAGACAAAATATAGAGATTATTGTTGAAGAAGTTGGTCGATTAGAAAAAATCCTTGCGAATATTATGGATTTTAGTAAACCCGTAGAACAAGCGCCGGTTAAAGTGCTGACTCAAATAAATGAAATATTAGAAAATACATGCTCCTTAATGGATCCGTATTTTAAAAACAACCGCATTCAGTTGATAAAAAAATTGGATACAACTATACCGAAAATTAATATAGACCCCACCCAAATCAAACAAGTATTTTTAAATCTTATAAAAAACGCAGTAGAGTCAATGACCGATGGCGGTACTCTGATAATAGAAACTATGGTGGAAAATGAATACGTGAAAATTAATATATCAGATACCGGTGGGGGTATGACAATAGAAGCAATGCAAAACATTTTTATGCCTTTTTTTACAACAAAGGTAGACGGGACGGGTGTAGGATTGGCAGTATCCCGCAAGATCGTAGAAGACCATCAAGGCTATATAAAAATGAAAAGTTCATTACACGAGGGAACAACTTTTTCTGTCTTCTTACCGGTAAAAAAGACAAGTGCATTTTTTAAGGAGGGCGAATGATGAAAACTATTCTCGTGGTAGAGGACGATAAAAATCAACTTTTGCTCTATAAACACGAATTGTCATTAGAAGGATATAACATTATTACAGCGAAGGATGGCCTGGAGGCTATAATAAAGGTAAGGGAACAATTGCCGGATCTGATTGTAATGGATATTAATATGCCTAAAATGAACGGGATCGAGGCGATGGGGAAAATCTTAAACGAGCATAGGAAGATACCTATTATTATTAACACTGCTTATAGCAGTTACAAGGATGATTTTATGTCATGGGCGGCCGATGCTTATATTATTAAGTCATCAGACTTGAAAGAACTGAAAGATAAGATAAAGGAATTGATTCGAAAGCAGCAAAACCAGAGACAGCCTGAATAGGCCAAGAAATAAAAAAGGCATTCTTACATTTTTCTGTTGTAAGAACGCCTTTTTCTCATGTTCTTGTTAATTTGTTGTTGTGAATTATCTTTTAATGATGACCTTCTTCGTGATGATGTTCTTTACGTTTTTCACATTTTTCATCATCACAGAACTTACAAGGGTCTTTTTTAAATACAGTTGCACAGTCGTTACAACACAAAGTAACCTTTTTCCCTTCACACTCTACCATTACGCCTTTATCCTTCTCAACTGCCTTGCCGCAAACCACGCACTTTGTTTCTGACTTTTCAGCAGCAGAGGCTTCCTTCGTGCCACAACAACTCGATGCATATGTCATCTTGACTGTATAAGATGTTAATACCATAAATGCAATTCCAACAACGCTTACAAAATATCCAATACGTTTCACGCATTCGCTCCTTTCAAATAATAATTGTTAACTTAAAATGATGTATATTGCATATTATAATGCATATACTGTGATTTTTAAACAAAAAGTGGATAATTATTGCTTGAATTATTTCTTTTTTACATCCTTTGCACATCGAAAACCTACGCTTAAATTAAATAAGTTTGGTTGTTCTGATTTTCTTGTATTTGTTCGTACCTGGAAGGGTTGTGAAAAACGTGAACCCCCTCGTATAATGCGCCGAAGACCGGTATCAGGACCCTTTGGATTTTTGTGGGGGGATTCTGCATAATATGTATCAAGATACCAATCGGCGCACCATTCATAAACACTTCCTGCCATATCGTAACAACCGTAAACGCTTTTTCCGTTTTCAACGCTACCAACTGGTTTCGGCTCACCACTGAGATTGCATCGTGCAGGGTCCCATTCATTTCCCCACGGGAACTTTCTTCCGTCAAGTCCCCTCGCCGCCTTTTCCCATTCTGCCTCTGTGGGAAGCCGTTTCCCCGCCCAGGCTGCGTAAGCATAGGCATCATACCAATCAATCCGTACAACAGGGTAGTCAGGGACATTATAGTACTCATTATCCCAGAATCGCGGAGTATGGTCCTTTCCGCTGGGCTCTCCTTTAAAACATTTGCTGTGATCATTTGTCTTCTTCATATAATCCAGGAATTCCCAGTACTGTGCGTTTGTTACTTCATAACGGTCAATTTCGAATGCATCGAGGTAAACCTTATGTTCAGGATAGGCATCCTCTCTTGCATCGTTTGTACCCATAATAAACTCACCTTCCGGCACGACGACACTCCCGTATTTTTGTTTTTGTTCTATGAGCGCCTTCTTCATGATTTCGTCTCTGTTTTTGAAGGTATCCATAACTTGCTTACCTTTTTCTACTGCGTTTTTTAGAACGACAACGTAACTCTGTACCTCAGTAATATCACTGGCATCCGGAGCAAGAACAATGTACTTTTGCAGATGATAAATGGCCTGCTCGGCATTCCCAAGTTTACTGTAAAGCCATCCCATGTTGTAATGTAATGCAGGAAAATCCGGGAATGCCTCTTCGGCCTTTTTGTATGCCTCTATTGCTAAATCATATGATTCAGCATCGCAGTAATCATTGCCTTCTTTATAATGCTTTTTAGCAAGGTCTTTTTTTTGTTTTAAAGCATCAGCTTCCTGGATAGAGGGTGGTTCTGTAAATGGAACAAGTTTTTTGCCATGTTCCTTACAAAATTTTTCACCTTGAGCCCCTTCTTTTTTGCACTCAGGACAAATCATCTTCATAGGGATATCTACTAATTGAGTTCCATCATCACCGCAAAATTTTGTTTTTTCTGAGAACAATTTATTGCATGTTGGACATTTTTTAGTCAGTGCCTTTGTGGTAGAAGCACCCGCGTAAATGAACGAAACCAAAACAAAATATGGCAAAGTTCCACAGAATAAAATAATCAAATACAGTCTTTTCATAGCACTTTATCCAAGGTCATTCAAAATAAGTTTTATTTTTGATATTTGTTCTAACAATTCCTTTTCCCGATTTTGTTCCATTGTCACCACATGGGCGGGTGCCCTTGCAGCAAAATTTCTATTTTCAAGCTTGCGTCGTACCACCATTAAGTAATCTTCGAGTTGTTTTAGATGTTTTGATTGGCGCTCCTTTTCTGCAATTGGATCAATAATTCCCGCAAGTGGTACAAAAGCCTGTATTCTACCAATAACTTCAGAAGCAGAGTTGTCGGGTCTTGCAAGGTCTTTGCCGATTTCCAGATGTTCAACATTGGCCATCCGTTTGAGTAGACCTGAATGTTCTTCCAATTCATACTCGCCATCTCCGGAAAGAGAGATAACGGCATCCAATTTTTGCCTTTCCTTAATATTCATCTTGCTGCGTATATTTCGAATAGCCCGGATAACGTCCTGCAGGATAGCCATGTTCCCTTCAGAAACCTGATCTTCAAATCGTTTGTCCTCCCTGGGCCAGACGTCACGTATAAGATACTCGTGACGCATTTCTTCCTGAAAGCTGATTTTGTTTTTGGAAACCGCTCTTTTTAAGTTCTGCCATAATTCTTCTGTAATAAAAGGGATGAAGGGATGCAGCAGATGTAATATCTGATCAAAAACCTTTGCGAGTACCGTTTGTGCTACCTTTTTGTCTTTGTAACTTACCGGTTCATACAGACGTGTCTTTACGATTTCCAGGTACCAGTCGCAGAAGGAGTGCCAGGTAAAATCGTAGATCTTCATGGCTGCGTCATTAAATTTGAATTGTTCCAGGTACAAGGTACATGCCTTAATAGTTGTATTTAATCGGCTGAGAATCCATTTGTCTTCAAATTGATAGTCTGCTGGTTCCAGATGAATTTCTTCCGGATATTCTTCCTCCAGATTCATGATGATAAAACGCGCCGCATTCCACAATTTGTTAGTGAAGTTACGGCCCATCTCAAACCTGCTCTCCGATAGTTTTATGTCCTGGCCTTCCGTGGTCAGGACAATGATCGAAAATCGCACGGCATCCGCACCGTATTGGTCGATCATGACGAGGGGATCAATACCATTGCCCAGTGATTTGCTCATTTTCCTGCCCTGTTCGTCGAGGATAGTTCCATGGATGTAAACGTTAGAGAAAGGGATGTGCCGCATGATTTCAAGTCCCATCATAACCATCCGTGCCACCCAGAAATAGATAATTCCCCGGTCGGTAACAAGGGTAGACGTCGGATAGTAATATCGCAACTCCGGTGTCTCCCTGGGCCAACCCATCGTGGAAAAGGGCCACAGGGCAGAACTGAACCATGTGTCGAGTACATCCTCATCCTGTTTCAGGGTAACACTGTTGCATTTTGAGCACTTCGCGGGTACATCGCGCGCTACGGTAATTGCACCACAATCATGGCAATACCAGGCAGGAATACGGTGTCCCCACCAGATTTGTCTTGAAATACACCAATCACGCACATTTTCCAACCAGCTCAAATAGATCTTTTCCCAACGTTCAGGGAAGAAGGTTACTAATTTTTTTCGTGAAGCCTTAATGGCGGCATCTGCAAGGGGACGCATCCTGACGAACCATTGATCGGAAATATAAGGCTCAATAACGGTATGGCACCGATAACAATGTCCTACCGAGTGCTTATGAGGAGTGACCATTTCGATAAATTTTTTTAATTTTAATTCTTCTATCAATGCATCCCTGCACTCAAATCGGTCCATTCCCTCATAATCTCCTGCAAGTTCATTCATAGCCCCATTTTCCTGCATAATAACAATTGGGGTTAGGTTGTGGCGTTTGCCCATTTCAAAATCATTGGGGTCATGAGCAGGGGTAACCTTAACCGCACCAGTTCCAAATGATGGATCGACAAATTCATCGGCAATTATGGGTAATTCACGACCTATGATAGGCAGGGTAAGGATTTCACCGATTATATCTTTGTAACGCTCATCCTTTGGGTTAACGGCCACTGCAACGTCTCCTAACATGGTTTCGGGACGGGTTGTGGCTACAATCAGAAAGAGATGCGGGGCATCCTTGAAGGGATATTTTATGTGCCACAGGTGTCCTTCGTGTTCCTCATGTTCAACCTCATCATCGGCTAAGGCAGTACGGCATCGGGGACACCAATTAATCAGGTATTTACCCTTGTAGATTAATCCTCGCTCATAGAGACCCACAAAAGTTTCCTTTACCGCAGTAGAAAGTCCCTCGTCCATGGTGAACCGTTCCCGTACCCAATCACAAGAACTTCCCAGTTTTTTCAATTGCTTAATGATGGTCGATCCGTATTGATTCTTCCATTTCCAGACTTCTTCTATAAAACGTTCCCGTCCCAGTTGTTCACGCTTGACACGTTTTGTTGCCAGTTCCCTTTCAACCACATTCTGAGTGGCAATACCCGCATGATCCGTACCGGGCATCCAAAGGGCATTGTATCCCTGCATGCGTCGCCAGCGGATCAAAATATCCTGGATAATGGTATTCAGGGCATGTCCCATATGGAGCACGCCAGTCACATTAGGAGGAGGAATAACAATAGTAAACGGTTCTTTTGTGGGATCCGGTACACTATGAAAACACCCATTCTCCTCCCAAACTTGATACCACTTGTCTTCAATTTCTTTAGGATTATACTGTGTTGATAGTTTTGTCTGCATAGTTTTAATAGTTTACCGCAAAGATGTCAGGAGCGCAAAGCTTTAAAATAAGTTGAAAGTTGGCAGTTAAAAGTTTGCCTTAAATCTGACAACTTACAACTTTCTTTGCGTCCTTTGTGTCTCTGTGGTGGATTATTACTCCTCTTCCATCTCAAAAAGGGTAACTTCACAAGAAATTTTTTTCCCACCTCGTTCGATATCAATGGCGCAGGTATCACCAAATTGCTTCGTCTGGAGGTAATGAACCAGTTCCATCACGCTTTTGACAACTTTTCCGTCAATCGAAAGAATGATATCACCCACCAGGAATCCAGCCTTTTCAGCCGGACTTCCGGGAGTTATTTCTTGTATAACCAATTTATTGTCGCTTGTTCTTTGGATCTGGACTCCCAAATATACTCTTTTTTCTTGTGTCTCCGTGGGGGGGATAACCCATACAAAATCGGCTGGTTCTAACGGAATTTCCTGCAAAAACAGGTCTTGATCAGTTGATGGTTTCGTTCCGCGAAATTCGGCTGGATAAATTGTGTAATACGGTAAAAAAGTGCGGCGAAAGACCCGCTTCGGAATGCCAAAATCGTATATTATATGTCCGTTTCCAGCAAAGATGAGAATCTTTTTGTCCTTACCCTCCCAGGAAGACAGATAGTTCACAATTGTCTGAGCCATGTACTCTTCCCACAAACACTGTACATCGTTATATTTTTCTAAATCTGCCGAAAGGCCAACCATATGCTCCCGAACAGCCCTCTCCAGATAGACCCGATGAAAAAAATCGCTCGTATCAATTTCAGGTAATTGCTTTTTTTCTTCCTCAGTCAAACCTTTTAGCCCTTTCTTCCTTACCATTTTTACCACTTCCCTTGGGGCATTTAAGGCGATCACAGGAATTTTCTTTTCGCGGGCAAAGTCCAGGATGTCTTTATACAGGGTATAATCATATCCCCACTCCTTATCCCATCTTGTCTCCGCTAAAAACTTCTGTTCATCTATTTCTCCGGCGATCCACTGGTCTAGAAAAGGTTGGTATGGCCTTGTGAACATCTCCATACCAATGGCTATATTGCCTCCAAATTTTTCATAATATGCCTTGAGTACCTTCAATTGGACCTGATGAGATGCCTTGTTGGCATGGGTTTCTCCAACATAGATGACAGTAGCGCAATCAAAAAAATGATACAAGTTAGAAAACTGCACCTTTTCACCCGTAGGGATATAAATAATGTCGTCAAGGGCTACCTGTTCCGGAAAATTTTTTAGCCTGTTGGTTTCTGAAAAGGCTGGCATCGGTAATAGAAGAGAAAAAAACAAAAGAAAGAAAAAAACCTTGCCAAAACTCTCTTTTATAAAGTTTGACGTTATCCATGCCTTAGTACCCTTTTTTATAATGGCATGGATACCACCAAAATGGTCAAAGATCTCGTCGATGGCCGCATTGACCTTTTCCCGGTCGCAATCTACATAGTCGACGATAGAAAAACACGTTTTGTTCGTCATGAATAAACCAAAAAATAATAATGCCAGGTAAAATTAATTTTTAAACAATATACCATTTTTTGGTTATTAATCAAATCCTCATTTTTTCGTACTCCTTTTATCAACTTCCTTCAGTTTGAGATTTAGTATTTCCCGTTTCCTTTTTATTATTGCAGGTTGAACAAAATAAAAATTAAATAGGGCTTCCAACACATCGAGATTCCAATCTGCCTCGCCTGGCTCAACGTCTACAAGCTCACCAGGCCTTTCACTCTTGATTGGATGGGCTGCAAAGTTGCCAATGTTCCGGATATCATCGATAGACTCCGCTATATACGGCGGCAAACTTCCACTGTCTAGCACTTCCTGGATTTCATTTGCAAGATTGGATGGATTAATATTTGCCTTTCCTCGCAACAATCGTTGCAGGCAGCGGCGACTTAAGGCCGCGCTTGCCTTTGGACTGTCAGCAAGGACTGCACAAGCCTCTCTATATTCCCTTGCAAATTCCTCAGGGATTTCTTTTGAAAGTGGTACACGACTCGGGGCTCTGGGATAGATAAGACGCTCGTCTTTGATGTACTCTAAAATGTGTCGGCCTCCAATACTGCCTATTTTCCCACTCCCCAAAACAAGTACAACCCGCTCACAGGATGGGCACTTCCTGCTAATGACACCCCAATCACCACTTGCATCGTTACCGACTGGTATTACTTCGTAGAAATCGTGAAATGATTCCAGGCAATGTGGACATTTCATATGTAGGCATTCCTTTTAAAAATGTTTTAAAACTCTAAATAAATCAATGAGCTTTTAGTTCGTAAAAAGTATCATGAATACAAAAGCAGGGGTGCCTATTCCCACTCGATCGTACTCGGTGGTTTCGTGCTAATGTCGTAAACCACACGGTTGACGCCCTTGACCTCGTTGATAATCCGATTGGAAATGATTCCCAGTACCCCATGAGGTATGGGATACCAGTCGGCGGTCATAAAGTCAGTTGTCTCTACAGCACGGACGGCGATAACGTTTTCATAACTCCTTTCATCTCCCATGACCCCGACAGTGCTCAGTGGCAAGAGTACGGCGAAACACTGGGCAATAGAACGATAGAGACCTGCCCTGCGTATTTCTTCGATAACAATCCTGTCGGCGTTACGAAGTATTTCCAGTCGGGGCTTCGTCACCTCGCCAATAATTCGAATGGCCAGTCCCGGTCCCGGAAAGGGATGACGCCAGACCAATTCTTCCGGCAATCCGAGTTCCTCTCCTATCTTTCGTACCTCATCCTTAAATAAAAGTCGCAGAGGCTCTACCAATTCAAACCCCAATTCAGCTGGTAGTCCGCCCACATTATGATGGCTCTTAATAGTTGCTGTCGGACCGCCGTGGACAGGCACGCTTTCGATGACATCGGGGTAAAGTGTGCCCTGCGCCAGGAATTTTGCCTGAGATATTTTTTTTGCCTCTTCCTTGAAAATCTCAATGAATTCGTGTCCAATGATCTTGCGTTTTTTTTCAGGGTCGGTTACGCCTTTTAATTTCTCTAAGAATCGATCTCGTGCATCAATGGCGTGCAGGTCTACCGTAAAATTCTCTTTAAACGTTTTTATAACCTCATCGGCCTCGTAGTTCCTCAGAAGCCCGTTATCGACAAAAATACAGGACAGGTGGTTCCCAATGGCCTTGTGGATGAGCGCTGCCGTGACGGCAGAATCAACGCCACCCGATAGTCCACATACTACCCTTCTGTCTCCGACCTGCCTGCGAATGTCACCCACAGATTTTTCTATATAGGAATACATCTTCCAGTCGCCTGTGCAACCGCAAATTTCATACAGAAAATTACGGATAATCTGACTTCCCTGCGGAGTGTGTGTAACTTCAGGGTGAAACTGTACACCATAGAATGCCTTTATTTTATGCTTTACGGCTGCGTAAGGACAATTTCTGGTAAATGCGAGTGACTCAAATTCTGTGGGTAATTCAACCACCTGATCTCCATGACTCATCCATACGGTAATGTCTCTGGCCAGTGATTTGAATAACTTGCTTTCGTTGTTAACCGTACAGGTAGTTCTTCCGTATTCACGAGTAGGCGTAGGTTTTACTGTGGCGCCTAGCATCTGACACCCCAGTTGCATCCCGTAGCAGATACCCAGTGTGGGTATTCCCAGGGTAGCTATTCCTTCATCACACCGAGGGGCATTTTTTATATATACGCTGGCTGGGCCGCCGCTGAGTATAATGCCCTTTGGATTGGCCTTCTGTATCTCCGCTGTGGTAATCTTGTGTGATACAATCTCGCTGTAAACATTATTCTCTCTCACCCGACGTGCAATAAGCTGGGCGTATTGAGAGCCAAAGTCGAGGATTAAAATTTTTTCCTTCTTATCTTCAATCATATCATTTTCCTGAACGTAAAGTAGTTGTTGTAAAAATTCCCAGTCTTTTTACAGTAAATGGCTTAAGTAGGTTGACATTGAATGCTGTCATTTCGGGAGAAGTGAGGAATCTTAAGTTTTTTCAATAGATCTGCTCCTTCGAAATGACAACTTTTTGTCATTTGAAATCACAAAACATGTTTTTGTTCTCAATTTTTAGAAATAGCCTCGAATTCTTCCAATCCTATTCTCATTTGTTTTAATATACTTCTAAATATCCCTAAAGGTATTTCTTTTTTATCATTGGAAGAATTGCAATATAACCTTTTTCATTCTTGTATTTTCCGTGTGAGCCTTTCTGCGAAATAAAACGGAAATTTAATTTATGCAGCACATATTCCACATCGCGTGAAGAATACAATTTAGACATTTATTTTTTCTCTGCCTATAAATATCTTTTCAATTTCTGGAAGCGCTAAATCCTCTCCTTCAAAATACAATTCAACGGCTTCTTTCAAGTTATTTACTGCTTCATCTATAGTATCTCCAAAAGAAGATACATTAACATTGAGACATTGCGAAACATAATATTTACCTTCTTTCCAAACTACATAATCCATTTCCTTCATACATCATACCTACCTTTCTTTTCTGTCCTCATTCATTAATTCCTGTCGAGAGCCGAAATCGAGTATTAGTACTTTTTATTTATTTGCTTCCATAACATTTCGTTGTCGTTGATACAAGTAACGTTTTCAAAATATTCAAAATTCTAGTTTGAACTAAAGCTAATTTAAACACCTAAATTCATTGTGAGTAATCTTATCACATTTTCAGATAATGGAAACATTTTTTCTTCCTTTTCTACTTCACCAAAGTCTGTATATTCTCCGTTTTCATCATCAGAAAGCCGCGTACCTGTTCCAAGTAAAAAGTTATTGCCATCCGCTACGCAGGTGGTAATGACTTTTTGAATTAAAACTTAGATATGGTGACCCTTAATCCTCCAGGGGGGAGCTTATCCCAGGATCAGAAATCGAGCGGGCTTTTCACCTCTTTAACGGTCTGACTTTTGATCATATGAGTGTATATCTATGGTCGTCCTTACATCACTGTGTCCCGGCATCTCCTGAATGGTGCGGATATCGTAGTTGGCTTGCAACAGATGGGTTGCGAAACTGTGCCGAAAGGTGTGGGACGACACCCTCTTCATATAAAAACAAAAGGGCGTTAAACGCCTGGTTCTTGGAAGAAGCTGAGACGCGGCATTGCACAGCCAGGAAACGTATGAAATCCTTCACATCGGACGGATTCAAATCGGAGGGTTTCTTGCTTTTTGTAAAGGCTTGAAACTTCTTTTTTACTCAGTAGTATGCTGTATTTAGTGAATAAAGCGGCAGGGATATTGAGCATGAATACTTATCCTGTTTGCTGTTATCATTCAATATGCGTTGCTAACGGATTAGAAATTATATTTATGATGACTTCATATGTCAAATAAATGCTTTTTTGCTTGACGTGCACTATGCCTTTTTGGTTTAAAATGGAAAACTTGTTAGTAACATAGTTGGCACTCATGATATGGAGACAATCATGGCAACACGAAAGCTGTACATTACAGAGTTTGACAAATCGCGACTCGAAGAACTCATCGCAGTGGCCGAGGAGTTCGGTGGTCATGACAGGAAGGATCTGGAGTCTTTGGCAGAAGAATTGGAGAAGGCGGTAGTGGTGTCTCCCAAAAACGTGCCTGCAGACGTGGTGACCATGAACTCAAAGGTCGTTCTGCGTGATCTTGATACTTCTGAAGAAGTGACCTATGTTCTGGTCTTTCCAAGGGATGCGAACATCGATGCGGGGGCTATCTCGGTTCTCGCCCCTGTGGGCACGGCGATCCTGGGATACGCCAAAGGAGATATTGTGGAATGGCCTGTCCCGTCTGGGGTGCGCCGTATCCGCATTGAGGACGTTCTTTACCAGCCCGAAGCGGCCGGAGATTATCACCTATAGGACCAACAAACGGGTGCACGCGACGGCGTATCGCCCGCGTGACCCGTAGCGTTAGTCAGCAATGCGATTTTACTATTTTTAACTTCAAGAATTTTATCTGTAGTATCTTCTTGCAGTTCCTCTTTGATAACGTTTAACCATAAACAAATAAGCGTTAAGTATCGAACCCGCCCTGTTATTGTTGTGAGTCCCGGAAGTATCAACTTTGCAAGCTGTCCGGCAAACGTCTCTGTTCCAAGCGGGTTACTGCTTGAAGTTTCATCGTTTTTTGAATCGTCTTTTTCTGTCCAAAATAATATTTCATTAAGATTCACGGGCAATCTTGTTTTACTCCATGGAATAAGAAAGTCTTATGCCGGGCATTTTGTACAAACCGGATGATGCAATTTTCATCTTTACCTTCTATTATCTTGCGTCATGTGTCATGTATCCAGTATCATATGTTGCAAATGATGTAACCTGTGTTCTCTTGTTGCATACGCGGTCTGAGTAAACTTTATTTTGGCATACTTAAACAGAATTAAGAAAAAATGGCAATAAAAAACATCACTTATAAAGTGCCGAAAAATGACAGGGAAGTCTTTGTTGATCCAGCAATAAATCGTATACCGGATTTGGTACATGAAAATCGGCAGAAGATACAGAATTACCAATTCGAAATGAATGGCATTCCCTTCCGGGTATTGCGCGACAAAACCCGTGAGGATTTGTTAAGTATGGCCGCAAATTATACGGAGGGGATGAAATCCCTGATTCAAAGAAATCAGCACAGTCAATACCTTTCTATGCGGGATGATGCTCAGAAAAACTCGTTACCACATAGAACACAGGGTAAATTATCCTGCAAAGGAACGAACCTGGATTACGAAACGATTAAGGGTATTCCAATTGTTCAGACAGGTCACGAACCCATTCTGTATTATCCGGGAGTATGGATCAAGAATCATCTTACACAATTTCTAGCTAGAAAGATGGGCGGTATTGGCGTAAATATGATTGTAGACAATGATGCCTGTAATATGGGTTTTATGTATGTGCCTATTTTATCAGAAAGGCCGGCAACTATTCGGAAGATAGCGCTTGTAGAGTGCATGGACCATGTTGCTTATGAAGAGATCGTGTTTAATGACTCCTGTACGATACTCCGATTTAAAGATGAAGTGTTAACCCTGTTTAAGAAAAATGTTTTAGATGAAAAAGTAAAAACAACCGTTGTATCTATGCAGTCCACGTTCGAGGAATTTATTAATTGCATTGTTGAGCGCTATCACCAAGGCTGCACTGATATGGTTGGTTTATTGACTGCTGCAAGACGCGCTTTAGAGGAAGACTTTTGCATTGACAATCTTGAAGTCCCCGTTTCGTGGATGTGCAATACTGATGGATTCTATCATTTTTTGTTGCACATTATCAACGAGGCGGAGCGATTTGCTAAAATTTACAACGAGAAGTTGTCTGAATATCGCAGCATCCACAAAATCCGTTCAAAGGCCAATCCGTTGCCGGATATAAAGATTGCTGGGAATTTTGTTGAATTACCTTTTTGGATATGGAAAGCAGGGGGACAGAGGGGTAAATGTTATATGATGAGGGAAGGGCAGTCTCTAAAAGTTACCAATGGAGTGGATGTTATAGTTACACTTGGGAAAAGTGAAGAGACCGAAAATAATATATCGAGATTAAGGGCATTAAGGGAAAGTCAAATTAAGATACGTCCACGGGCAATTACGACAACTATGTTTTCCCGATTATTCTTTTCAGACGTATTTATTCATGGGATTGGGGGGGCAAAATACGATACGATTACTGATGAAATTATCAAAGAATTTTTTGGTGTTGACCCGCCTGCATTCATCACGATCTCTGCAACTCTGTTTTTACCATTCGATGCATATGATTTAGATATCAAGACTTTGCAAGTCCTTCAACATGAACTTACGGACATAAGTTATAATCCAGAGCGGTATGCATCGAAAGAGGCGCAAGGTGATAGAGAATTTGTGAATAGAGTTAGCGAAAAAAAAAGACTGTTAGAGATGATGGCATCTTGTAGCAAAGATGAGAAGAGGCGTTATTTTAATAAAATCAAAGAATTAAATAAATTAAATCTGATTAAAATAGATGCTGAACTTCAAAGAAAACGGAAAGAAATAACTACGATCAATGAAATACTTGCCTATAATGAGGCTGTGAAATTTCGAGAATATCCCCTTTGCATATATCCTATGAAGGTACTGAGAGAGTATTTCTTAAACGTTTTTTCCGAAGGGTAAAATAGAGATATATACCAGTAATACTCCCAATAATTGTACCAATAATAATCAGATCTGTTTTAAGAGCGAGAATCGAATAAAATGCCTCTTTTACATCAATTTCTATTAACAATGCCCAATTGACATCCTTCAGGTTATCAAGAGGGGTATATGCGCTGAGTACAGGAATATTTCGATAGTCCTTTACAATTTGAACATCGGTGTTTCCACGAAAAGCATCTTGCGTAGCCTTGGTATTGATTTCAAGTTTTAGAATGGTATTCTGTGTCAAAAACCTTGATTTCGATCGCATGAAATTGTCATCACCCACAATATAAATTTCACCTGTCTCTCCCAGACCGTCTCTCTGGGACAAAATGGTATCGATTGTAGAATAAGGTGTTTCTGCAATAACAACACCTAAAAGCCTGTTGGCGAGGTCATATACCGGTGCAGCCCCCATGAATATAAAGTCCTTCGACTCTTCGCACCATGTCAAATCGGAAAATTTGACATTACTTAATGCCTCTTTAAATACTTCCCCGATAGAAAAAGAACTGTATTCCCCGGTACGTAAATTAGTTCCAAGATATTCATCTCTTTTAACCCCAAAAACGACATTTCCGTCAGTATCAGCTAAGAATATGTTATTATATCCATGTTGCCTGAGGAAGTGTTCAAGCAGGGGGCCATAATAGGTATCTACTTGTTTGTAAGCAGGGTCATCAAAGCCGCCAGATTTAAAGGCATTTGAGAACCGTGGCAGACTTTGAACAACCAGGGGATTTTTCGAGAGGATATGAATATCTCCGTATCTCTCATGGAAAAAATTTTGAATCTGTAATTTTTTAATTTCCCGGACAGAAATTAAGTGATTCATGAACTCATGTTTCATGGAGGGAACAAGGGTTTTATAAGTCAGTGGCCCCATGATAACTAAAAAGGTGAAGATAGCGATACCCGACGCAATGAGTATTCTTTGAATAGGTTTCAATGGAATAATTCAAGATCTCTTGGATACTTGCCCCGCTATATGATTAAGGAATAGGATCGAAAAAAGCTAAGGTGACAGATGTATAAGACAAGATATTACAAATTAATTTTATTTTGTCAAGCTTATTGGCAGATGGATTGGTACATTTCGATAAAGAAGTTTATATCTTCCACGTCTCCGTCTATCACTTCAATCGTAAAGTGGGTAACCTGATTATTTTTAAGAATGGAAATAATTTTGTCCATATTCATATCATACTCTCTGGAAAAATGCGAGTGTGTATCTCCGTCGGGATATTTCAGGTTCCAGTTGAGCGGGGTTCTATTGGTATTCAGATGCACACCGATTACCTGACACTGTTTACAAACTTCTTCAAGTCCCATGTAAAAATCAAACTTGTTTAAAATGGCGGATGCCCATAGGTGGCCTATATCGAGCCAAATCGGACAATCAAGATAGATCAGGTGTGCAGGCGTCTGATTTCCATTGCCAATGCCAGGAAAGTCATTTTCCATGCAAAGGATATAAGACGGATACCTTTCTCTTAGCAGCCTCATATTTTTTTTTACGGTGTTTTGATAATTTCTGTACTCTGCGGTTTTCAGGAATATGGGATCCATAACACGTGTATCTTTTAATCGATATTTGTTGTCAATTGCATCACTTAAGACCTTGTTGTAATTGGCAGGGTCATTTTTAATAGGTTTCTGAGTCATAAAAAAACCGTGAAATAGCGCGACATTACTTTGCAAGGATTGCATAACAGAAGCGGTGTTTTGAAATGATGCAAGGATAGTATGGAAATCATTATTTGCCAGATTGATAAAGCCGTCCGAGAGTACAGGAGCGTGGATGGTAAACGTGGCATCCAGGCCTTTGATTTTCTTGTACAAGTCATTGGTAACGGAATTATGCAATTGAATACCAAATTCAAAGCCGTGTGATTCAACTAAGTTCCTGCATCGCTTGATCTTTTCAAGGACATCGCCATGGTAAAAACACATTGTACTCAGTTCGATTTTCATATCCATTTTTCCAGTATAGAAAGTATTGTTTAAAAATAAAAGATGAATTTATAAAATTTACTGTATTGGTACAGTACCAAATAGCTCTTATACACAATATTATTCAACTAATTAACATGATACAGGAAATGCATTCCCTGTGATGTCTCTTCTCTTACGGTTTATTTTTTGCGCTACTGCCTAAAGTTTTTTTTGTAACTCTATGAAATAATGTACTTATAAAAATATTGTTTTTTGTCTGTGGAATATACTGGAGCCGGAAGAATAAAGGTATATATTTTGCTCAATATTATAGAAACATTTTCGCATACAATCATTTTTTTCTAAGAGGGATTAAACATGTTAGAAACACCCAGGGTGGCGATGAGCAATAAACATCTGGATTTCAATATTCAATTAGGTGCCTACAGCAGTGAAGACGTATCTCCTTTTGAAAAGGTAATCTATGATGAATTGAAAAAGCAAGAGTTAAGAAAGGGGTTCAGTTATGATACAGTGACAACCAGAATTGAGGGGGGTATACTATCCCAGCTTGAACGTAATACTTTTGAGGCACGGGCAGTGTATTCAGATTCAAAAAAAGGCACATCATCAGTAATAAAAGAACAGCTTAAAAAATACAAAGAGGACCAATTATTATCAAATCCGGGAGGGGATTATTTCAATTTGGCTAAAGATGTTGATGTGATAGATTATAGTAATGATCAATCTAAATTTAATGTGAGGGTAGGAAAAGACCTCAAAGATGCCGGAGAAAATTTCTTAAATATATTGAAGGATATGGGTCTTGGCGCACCTTTTAAATATGTTGATGAAGAAGGCTACATTCAAGAAGGCAAGAAAGTGGGCTTTGCCGGTGCCGTGGTTAATTTTTTAAAGGATATTGCTAGCGGGATAACATTGGGCAAATATACCCATGGAGATGAAAATATACCTGGTAATGCCTTAGAAGCTACAAAACATTTCTTTAAAAAGATATTTGTAGACGCCATATTCAAAGACATGGTGGTGGGAATACCCAGAAGTGCTATCCACGTGGGGGAGAATGCGATATTTATCTGCATGAATCTTGCAGAAGTAGTTCCGGATGCAACGATAGGTAATTTTAAGAAAGGGCAGGTTGTAACTACAGAAATCTTTGATGATATACAGGTATTCGTAGACTTTGTTACGGATGTTATTCCCATGGGTGAGGCTGGTTCCAGAATACGGGCATTTACATTTAAAAAGGGGATTAGGGGATTTCCTGTCGTCAACAATATTACCTCTCCGGAGCAAGGAATAAAAGATGAAAACTGGAGATATGTGCGGAATACACCGCTCAGAAAGACTATTGAGTCAATAACCACTTTAGTACCGGTTCGAATGTAAAAACTCTCTAAAATTGTATTGATATTTAGTCTAATATTGATATAATTTTACTAGTTTAAGCGCCAGTAGCTCAGCTGGATAGAGCATCGGATTTCTAATCCGGCGGTCGAGGGTTCAAATCCTTCCTGGCGCGCCATTATATAAAAACAAATTCAGATTATCGGTTATTATACACTGTGGTGAGCGTAGCTCAGCAGGATAGAGCATTAGACTGTGGCTCTAAGGGTCGCGGGTTCGAATCCCGTCGCTCACCCCATTTTGCTTTCCGAATTAAGAGTTTTTTGTGTTATTTATCGATATCTTACTTCTTTATTCCTTCTGGTTCCATGTGCATGAATTTTCAGGATAAACATGACTAATTCAGAAGGGGTTTTGAAAACCCTTGTCTTGTGGAATCAAGTTGACTTTTAATCAATATCATATATAATTACCTCTTTATTTTTTATTGTCCGATTTTATTTAAAAAAAATTATTGGCATTGAGCTTTAGTTTTTGCGCTCGTAGCTCAATTGGATAGAGTGGTGGACTTCGAATCCAACGGTTGCAGGTTCAAGTCCTGCCGGGCGCGTTATCCATAAAAGCCTCTATAGTATTTTTGTATTAAACCGTTAAGAGCGCCCTTAGCTCAGTTGGTAGAGCAACTGACTCTTAATCAGTGGGTCGAAAGTTCGAATCTTTCAGGGCGCACTATTTCTTTACTAACAGTGGTCTTTGTGACGTTAAAGACCTTGTTTTATTTCTCGCTTGTTTTTTAAAAGGGAAAAGCAAATTCAGTAATTCCGCCAAGGTTGTATTTAGTTGCTATAATAGGCGAGGGTGGCGGAACTGGCAGACGCGCAAGATTTAGGATCTTGTGCCTTACGGCGTGGGGGTTCGATTCCCCCCTCTCGCACCAGAAAATAGATTTGAAATAAGAAGCGGGTGTAGCTCAGTGGTAGAGCGTCACGTTGCCAACGTGAATGTCGTGGGTTCGAACCCCATCACCCGCTCCATTTATTTATTTTAGATGGGAAAGTATTGCAGGATAATAACACAATGAATGTAACGATTGAAGATGCGGGGCCTTGTAAAAAAATTATAAAATTTGAAGTACCAAAGGAAACTATTGAAATCGAATTTGAAAAGAAGACCATAGAGGTTTGTGGTACCATAGAGTTACCTGGTTTCAGAAAAGGGCATGCACCGCGAAAATTGGTTGAGAAGCGGTTTGGAACGCAGATTAAAGATGAGGTAAAACAATCGGTTGTTAGTGACTGTTACCAAAAAACACTTGAGGAGCAGAAACTAAGCCCCGTGGGTAATCCCAAATTTAGTGAAATAGAACTGGAAATGGGAAAGCCGCTTATGTTTGATGTGACATTAGAGGTATGGCCATCTTTTGAGATCAATCAATACAGGGGTCTGAAATTGAAGAAAAAAGCGGCCAGCGTAACTGACGAAGAAATGCAAAAAGTATTAATGGATATAGCCCTTCGAAAGGCGCAACTTACTGTCGTTAAAGATGGAAAGGTGGAGAAGGGAGATCACATTATTGGTGATTGTAAAGTAGAGGTTAACGGAAATATTGTGTTTGAAGATGACGATGTTGAAATTCCTGTTGTGACCGGTATTCAGGTTGCGAATACAACGATACAGGATTTAGATACAAAATTGGAAAACATGAAGTCTGGTGAAGAGTGCAAAATTGATGTGAAACTATCTGACAATTTTGCTAAAGAAGAGTATCGGGGAAAAGATGCGAAAGTATGGCTTAAGATAAAAGAAATCAAACGTCTAATTCCACCGGATTTTAACGATGATTTTGCGAAGACAATGGGATTCGATTCTTTAGAAGATTTAAAATCCAATATTCGCAAACGGATTGAAACTGATAAAAAGAGATGGGTTGAAGACGATTTGAAGAATCAGGTACTCGATGTCCTTTTGGATCAAACGAAGTTTGAGTTGCCACAAGATTTTTTGAATTATCATACAGACCAAAGGGTGTACAAGCATCAATTGGATTTATTAAACAGGGGCATTCCTTTGGAAGAAATTCAAAAGCAAACGGATGCAATTAAAAATGCATCTGCAGAATCGGTAATGCGGGAACTCAAAGCTTCTCTTATCATGAATTATATTGCTGAAAAGGAGAAGATGTTTGTTACTGAAAATGAGGTAGAACAGCAAATTGCTGATATTGCACGAGCGTATAATACAGATACGGCGCGAGTTCGCAAGCAGTTGGAACGCCAGGGGAATCTGTCCTATTTGAGAAACGATATGCGCGAAAATAAAGTGATGAATTTCCTCCTCAAGGTGGCCAATATTGAAGAATAAGGGTAAACCCAACAAAAACCAGGAAAACAAAGCAAAATAAACGAAAGGAAGTTATTTGTGTATAAAGAGTATTTATCGTATTTGGAAAATAGTGAATTTCCTGTGGTAAATTCCAAGAACACGCATGGCGCGCTTTTTGTGCCATATGTTGTTGAAAAGACTGGCTATGGCGAGAGGCATTACGATATATTTTCAAGATTGCTGAAAGACCGTATCATCTTTATTGGCTCGGCTATCGAGGACACCTTATCTAACCTGGTGATAGCACAAATACTATTTCTCCAAAATGAAAACAAAAATCAGGATATCAATATTTACATCAATTCCCCGGGCGGATCAATTACAGCTGGTCTGGCTATTTACGACACCATGCAATTTGTTCAATGTGATGTCGCAACCTTTTGTATTGGTCAGGCTTATAGCATGGCCGCTATCCTCCTCGCTGGTGGGACAAAAGGAAAAAGATATGGCCTTCCCCATACGCGTATTATGCTCCATCAGCCATGGGGTGGCATGAGAGGCACCGCGACGGACATTAGTATTCAAGCAGAAGAAATACTGCGGATGAAAAAATGTCTAAATGAAATTCTTGTAAAACATACAGGACAACCGTTGGAACGTATTGAAGCAGATGTTGATCGTGATTTTTATATGTCTTCGCAAGAGGCAAAAGCATACGGTCTTGTCGATGAGGTAATAGAATCTTTACGAGATAAAAAGAAATAAGGCGATATGATAAAGTAGTAGAGGAAGTTGAAAAAACAAAAAGGACACGCAAATGCGTGTCCTTTTTGTTTTTTATGGCAATCACCAATTTTGTTCATTCTTGTGATCTTTTTTGTGTTATTCTTGCCCAAGTCATTCTCTTTCCTTATGCATGTTGATAAAATTACAATATCCCATTACTGACGAAGATTTCAATAGTTAAGTTAAATTGTTTATCTTTTGGAGATTTTTTAAGTTATTGGCTTATGTTTTGCTCATTTACAGTCCTATACACGTGTATGTTTGCGATAAAAGGCCTTCGGGATTTTATTTAAAAATCTTTTTTAAGGAGGTTGCTATGCACACAATTCGTAAATCTTTTGTGACAGCTGTGCTTATGCTTGTGATTGGTTTTATTTGTCAAGCAAGAATTTGCTTTTCTGCTGTGGTGATAGAAGGAAAGGTAAATATTAATACAGCTACCGAAGATCAGATTGCATTATTGCCTGGTATTGGACCCAAGCTGGCTACGGAAATTGTAAACTACAGGACAAATAATGGTAATTTCAAAGCGATTGATGACATTAAAAAGGTAGGTGGCGTAGGCGATAAAAAATTTGAGAAGGTCAAAAATTTTGTTGCAGTAGAGGGAGATAACACAATAAAGTCAACAAAGATGGTAAAGGGCGAAAAAGGGCAAAAGCAAGAAAAGGAAAGAAATAACCCCTAAAAGAATAAATACTGTAACGAACTCATTTTAAAAAAGAGGATAGACCAAAAAAATCTATCCTCTTTTTTTATTTGAAAAAAATGAATTTTTTGTATAATGAGTTTTTAGATTTTTTGTAAAATTGGCTATAAAAACAGGAAAGATGGTTACCGGGGGTAATAGCAGCTTTTGCTGGTAGTCAGGAAGTGGTTTTGTATAATCTGGTCAAAAGTCAGATTATCGCAGCAGGCCGGAAATCAGGGACTTTTGGTCCGCGGTAGGCTCATTATTGTCAGTGAAGAAAGGATGCCTCACTATGCGTTTATATTTCAAGTTTGTATGGTGTTTCATATTTAGTTTATTTCTTTTTTCTTTGAACGTGTCCTATGCAAGTGATCCCAGGGAATGGTCTCCCACATGGAAGCTTCCTCCGGGGCAGAGACCGGAAAATGTCGTCGACCTGCCTATTACAGTTCCGGGAGACGTAAGGATAAGTCAATTCTTCAGTCCTATCTCTTGTGGCGCCTGTCATCCTGAAATCTTCAAAATGTGGAGTGGTTCAACCCATGCGAATGCTTGGAGAAATCCACTCTTTCAAGCCCTTTATAACTTAGGGAAAAAAACGGCAGAAGGAGAATCTGAAAAGCGTAACATAGAATCTTGTGTCCGCTGTCACTTTCCCATTGGCCACAGCGGAGCAGAAGCCAGCCTTCCTCTCGATGATGAAAAGGGAGGTGTTATCTGCGATTTTTGCCATTCCGTTAGGGCAACCACTGGCATTGGAAATGCGCCATACATATTAAGTCCAGGCAATGCCGCTGCCATGGAAGGTGGTACGAAATACGGGCCATTCAACGATTCTCCTGATACCATCCACAAAAATCAGTATTCTGAGTTACACACACGC
Source organism: Candidatus Brocadia sp. (assembly GCA_021646415.1). Lineage (NCBI taxonomy): Bacteria > Pseudomonadati > Planctomycetota > Candidatus Brocadiia > Candidatus Brocadiales > Candidatus Brocadiaceae > Candidatus Brocadia > Candidatus Brocadia sp. Next base: position 7,038 of record SOEU01000026.1, on the reverse strand, counting down.
TCGGAGTTTTGCGGGGGTTGCCATGATGTGTCTCACGCGGGAAACAATCTTCCCATCGAACAAACTTACACTGAATGGCGGCAAGGTCCGTATAATACAGGTGATCCCAAAACAACGGTACATTGCCAGGATTGCCACATGAGGCAACGACCGGGTTTTCCCTGTACCGGTAGCACAGACAGACCGGATAACCCTGGTTTTGCATCACCCGAAATTATGGGAGGTAAAAAACGTCCCCATATTTGGACTCACTATTTTGTTGGAGGAAGTGTCACCTCTGTATCCCTGCCTCCCGGCTCGGAGTTGCAGCCACAAATGGCGGTTGAGAGATTGAAGAACGCTGCAATTTTGGAAGTATCTGTGAATCCTGCCCCCAAAAAAGGTGATTTGCTAAAATTCCAGATCAATATAAAAAACACGGGAGCAGGACATTATATACCCACCGGACTTACCGAGATGCGGCAGGTATGGTTAAATGTTTCGGTAACCGATGCAGAAGATAAGATTATTTACCAAAGCGGGAAAGTGGACGAAAAAGGGAATATTGATACGAATGCTACTATTTATCATACCGTGTTTGGAAATGAAAAGGGAGAACCGACACTTCACGTATGGGCTGCAACACATATCATATCCGACAACCGGATTCCCCCAAAAGGTAAAAAGGAAGAGCATTTTATTTGCTTGCTTCCCAATGACGTCAAATCTCCATTAAAGATAAAGGCCGTGTTACATTACCGAAGCGCACCCCAGGATGTTGTGGATGCACTTTTGGGAGAAAAGTCTATAAAACTTCCGGTAATCGACATGGCTGAAATATCAACTGAAATACACTTGTGAAGGAGGAGACCATAAGTTTCCGATGAGCTTGTTAATGGGAAACCTTTTAATGCATCATTAGGAAAAAACCTGTCCGAAATCATCGATGGTGATATGAATGCCTAACGACCAGGGCGTTCATACAGCCATTTCTCTGCGTCAATAATTCACCAGTGGTTGATAATTGACCACGGATTCCTCACGACTCAGCACGTTGGCGGAGACTGCTTTCCAGCATCATTCCTCCAAAGGGTTTGGCGTGTATGGTTGAAGTTATAGAATCAGTTGCTATTTCTCTCACCCGTATGCCCTGGCGTATCATTTTTGACACAGTCAATAAATACAAATAATCTCTGAAATCTGTGGTTCCAAATGTTTTTACGATCTCCGGCTCCTCGTTAGTCATCATCAATATTCCACAATTTTTATTAAATACTTACCATTTTCTGCATTAAAATTTCAATACCTGTACCGATAATAGATATAGTTTACAGATTAATAATCCATAAACAACTTGCCTTCTAAATGTTCAATTTTTATAATTTTGAATAGAACAATTAATTATACATTCTTTGTTAGATATAGTGCCACATTATGATTCATTATATAATTTGGATATTAATTGCATTGCTTTATACCCCGGTTTTTTCAGTCCTTTATCGTTCACGTTGGAAGATTTCTGATTATACGCACGCCTATTTTATTCTGCCTGTGTTCTTTTGGCTTGTGTGGCGTAAACGTACACTCTTAAGAGAGTCCATTCAAAAGATTAGACCAAGCAATAACTTCTTTGGCCTTTCTATCCTTCTTTTAGGAATTTCTATGTTTATCTTTGGTTGGCGGCAGGACTATTTATTTGTTACTACACTTTCTTTACTTCCCGTTTTATACGGGCTGATAAGGTATCTTTATGGATTAAATATAACAAAGATAGTATCCTTTCCTCTTTTTTATCTAATACTTTTAGTCCCTATTCCCGTCGGAATCGTGGATAACATTACCCTGCCTGTGCGATATGGTCTTACCATAGTAACAGAAACGATCCTGAAGCTTTTTCATTACCCGATCGCAAGGGAAGGTCTTTTATTATCCATTGGCGAGAGCGAGTTGTTTATGGGACAACCATGCAGTGGGTTTCGCTCTATTGTGACCATGTTTTCCCTATCTTTGGTTTATGTATACATAAGTAAGGGTAGTTTATACAGGAAAAGCATGCTTGTTTCTTCCATAGTTCCCCTTGCGATGGCAGGTAATCTTATTCGTATTATAACATTATGCCTTATTACATATCATTTTGGTGAAGAAGCTGGTCAAGGATTTTTCCATAATTTTAGCGGGATTGTAATATTTGTGTTTATCATTTTAGGATTAATTGGATTGGAATATTCGCTTGAAAGATACAAGATAATAAGATGAATACAAATAAAAAGGGATTAATAACTATCATAATCTTGTTATCCGCTATTATTTATTGCTTCGGCTTTCACAAGACAAAAAAATATGAAAGCCTGAATATACTTTCTGAATTAAAGATACCATTAGAAATTAGCGGGTGGCAAGGATCGGATGTAGAACAAGAATGGAATAAAAATGAAGAATATAATTTTATTAGCCAGGCATTGGATCGTGAATATGTGAATATGGACGGTAAAAATCTTTTTTTGCTTATACTGGATGCGGGCAATTTTCATAATCCAAAGGTATGTGTTAATGGTTCCGGCTTTAAAGTAATAGAATTAAATGACTCTGAGTTTCATGTATTAAATCGTAGCTTTCAGGCACATAGTCTTTATGCCGAAAAAGATGCTGACCGATTTTTAATAATTTATTGGATTTGTATTGATAAAAATATTGTTGATTGGACAGGACAAAAAATAAAACGGTTATGGCTCTCATTGATTGACAAAAAAAGCGCAGGTCTCATGATCCGACTTGATATACCTACGAAAGAAGATAGTATTGAGGATGCTTTCAGATTGGCAAAAGAGTTTATCGCAGATTTTGGTCAGGCAATCTCTCCAGAGCAGGCAGGATATATTTTTGGAAATCCAGTGACATTTTCTGGTTTACCTCTCCAATAAGACAGTTTGTTTGGTCCAGTAAAAAATTCATATAATCCAAAGTTATCAATAAATGGACCTTGACGAATGTATGTTCTTTACCGACTCGAAATTTAACCCTCGATATGGAACGCACCACTGCCCACATATCCTTTATCCCTATTTTTGTGACATTCCTTGCTATCACAGATTGAAAATTGCACAGAGGCATCATTGTTATACCTGAATCTATTCCCGGTAACAACCACGTCTCAAGCAATAACCCGGATTGGAAATACGATAAACACAGCCAGACAAATATCATCTTTTTTATCTTCATTTCCTCACCAAAATATTTTAAATAAATTTGATTAAGCAGGTAAGTGACAAATCTGATAATATAAACAGTGCATTGACAGATAAATACTTTATCTATTATGATCTTGTTTATGTATGTACGATAATTTTCGGTTTTACCAGGGGAAATTCTTTCAAATGACAACTTAACTTTTAGCGCTTACTATAAATATACAGCAAGTAGGGAGGGGGGATTTTTCAATGAAACAATTCATTTCAATTATTACTTTTACCGTGTTGTTAACCGCAATGTGCTTCCATTGGAGTGTAATAAATAGCAGCGGGAGTGAAAAAGGGGAAGAGCAATTTTTAGCAAATATCCGGCAGCTGACCCTCCAGGGGAAAAGCGCGGGTGAGGGATATTTTTCTCAGGATGGAAAATATTTGATATTTCAAAGCGAACGTGACCCCGAAAATCCTTTTTACCAGATTTATATAATGAGTCTTGAGACGGGAGAAACCCATCGGGTTTCTCCGGGAATGGGCAAAACAACTTGCTCATTTTTCCGATCTGATTCTGACGAAGTGCTCTTTGCCTCAACCCATCTTGACCCCGATGCAAAGATAAAACAAAAGGCAGAATTTGAATTCCGTGCCTCGGGGAAAAAACGCCGTTTTACGTGGGATTATGACTCAAATTACGACATTTTTTCGGCCAAACGAGATGGAAGCGAATTAAAACGTTTAACAGATACCCCTGGCTATGATGCGGAAGGTGCCTATTCCCCTGATGGAAGCAAAATTGTTTTTTGTTCTCTGAGAGATGCCTATCCGGTTGAAAAGCTCTCATCCGAGGATCAGAAACGCATGGAAACCAGCCCTGCCTATTTTGGTGAAATCTATATAATGAATGCCGACGGTTCTGAGCAAAAACGATTAACCAACTGGCCTGGTTATGACGGCGGTCCTTTTTTCAGTCATGATGGAAAAAGGATCATCTGGCGGCATTTCAATGAGAACGGCATGCTGGCCGATGTATATACCATGCTGCTCGATGGTTCTGATGTACGAAGGTTGACTGACTTCAAATCAATGTCATGGGCTCCTTATTTCCATCCTTCCGGTGATTATGTCATCTTTCATTCCAATAAATTTGGATTTACCAATTGTGAGTTGTTTATCGTGGATGCCCTTGGTGAAAAGGAACCGGTACGGGTGACTTTTCATGATAAGTTCGATGGGTTACCTGTTTTTTCACCTGACGGCAAACGTCTTGCGTGGACTTCCAGCAGGACAGCGAACGGTGATTCTCAGCTATTTCTGGCAGATTGGGACCACGAAGCCGCTTTGAAGGCATTACAGTTAGCAAACGTGAGATCCGCATCACAGCCTGCTCAATCATTCGATACTCCTGAGAGTTTACCTCAAAAAGCCTTCAACAGCCCTTCTCAAACAGATCAAATTCCTCAAAAAACAGAGTACCAGTTCTCACCTGAAATTACTGCTCCTGATCTTCGTGCAGAAGTGCAATATCTTGCCTCCGATGAATTGGAAGGGCGGTTGACGGGAACAAAAGGTACGCAACTGTCAGCCAATTATATTGCTGACTATTTTAAAGGTATCGGGTTAAAAGCTATTGGCGATAACAATAGCTATTTTCAGGAATTCCCTTTTATTGCTGGAACAAAAATAATTCCGGGACAAAACTACTTTCAAATTACGAAAGAAGGTACGGAAAAGGAAACGATTCAATTCGAGGTAAATAAAGATTTCGCCCCGCTGGCATTTACGGTTAACGGTGAGGTGGAGGGAGAGGTAGTTTTCGCTGGCTATGGGTTGTCCATCCCTGGAAATGAAGGAAACCGTTACGATTCATACGAAAAACTTGATGTGAAAGACAAAATTGTGTTGGTTCTTCATCATGTGCCCGAAAAGGTGGATATGAAGAGACATTTAGAACTTACCCGATACGCAGGATTGCGTTATAAAGCAATGCTGGCACGCGAGCACGGTGCTAAGGCGTTATTGGTTGTTATTGGCCCAAAGACTCCCAGTGGAGGGGAGTTATTTCCACTGTCCGGTGATAAGGAATCGGCCAGCTCCGGAATCATTGCGGCATCTGTAAGTGGTAAAATAGCCGAAGCACTCTTCGCCGGTTCCGGTAAGAATCTTGCGACGATTCAGACAGGACTGGATGTTGAAGACCCTCAGATAGAGGCGGGCTTTGATTTACCGAACGTGAAGATAAGGATATCTACAGCGGTTGAACAGATAAAAGAAAAGGATCGGAATGTCCTGGGACTTTTACCTCCTGGTGATGACAAGGAAAATGCTGAGTATATTATCATTGGCGCTCATTACGATCACATCGGTTATGGGGGAATCGATTCGCTGGCACAGAAAGGTGAAGAAGGGCAGGTACATAACGGTGCCGATGATAACGCATCGGGCGTTTCCATTGTCCTGGAACTGGCAGCTGCCCTGGCGGCAGAGAGGAAAACGAATCCACAACTATTGAAACGCGGGCTTATTTTTGCCCTCTGGTCGGGAGAAGAATTGGGATGCCTCGGCTCTTCCTATTTTATTGATTATCCCACTATTCCATTAAAAAATGTTATTGCCTATGTTAATTTTGATATGGTTGGGCGGCTTAATGAAAACAATTTAATTGTTGAAGGGATTGGTTCGTCCAATACCTGGGCCCGGCTCATTGAAAAATGTAATGTAACTGCCGGGTTTAATGTAAAGCTTCACCGCGATCCTTATCTGCCAACAGATGCCACGGCATTTTATTCAAAAGAGGTTCCCATAATTCACTTCTTTACCGGTGTCCACGAGGATTATAATCGACCCACGGATGATCCGGGCACCCTTAATTATGATGGTATGGTGAGGATCGCAGAATTTGCACGGGCAATTGTTATCGATTTAATCAACCATGCAGAGCGCCCCGATTACGTAAAGGTTGCGCAGTCAGGTGAAGCGAGGAAAGAAAAGGTTTCTCGCAGGACTTATTGGGGTACCGTTCCCGATTTTACCAGTGAAAACATTGAAGGTATTAAAATCAATACTGTTAAGCTGGATGGGCCAGCGGATAAAGCCGGGATGAAAGATGGTGATACCATTGTTGAAATTGCAGGAAAGAAGATTACAAATATTTACGATTATAATTACATGATGGATGCGGCGGGGGTCGGTAAACCAGTCGAGGTGGTTGTGCTCAGGCATGGGAAACGAGAGCTACTAACTATTATACCGGTAGCAAGGAAGTAGTATCGATGGTATGTTTGTTGGGAAAACACCCCTCATTCATACCCTTTACCGCAAAGGGCTAAGAAATTTTCCCTCTCATGATTGGCTTACAGTTTGATACTTTTTTCCGGGGAAATCAACTATTATCAGATGGATAATCCTTTGAATTACTTGATATTGTTGGATGTTTCGGTGAGTCCTCTTATCGAAACGAATCGGGAGTCATCGATTGTAGGCCACCCCCTTCACCCCCGCCAGCGGGGGACAGGGGGAGGAGCTTTTGTTTGAATTTCCTTAACATTTAATGAGGCTACCTATAGCAGCAACTTTTATTTTCCCTCTAAACTAGAGGAGCCGAAGGGGGGTATTAAAGATATTTTCACATACCCCCTTAATCGTTCGACTGACCCTTCGACAGTCTCAGGGTGCAGTGCATGGTGAGCTTCGTCGAACCATTACGACGAAGCCCCCGCTTTCTAAAGAGGAAACCGCATTTGAAATTTCTATTTAACAGGGATTATCACGGGAACTAAAAAATACTAAATACGTGACGTTTTATGAACTGCCACAATAAGTATAACTATTTGAATTCAAAGGAATAATGGCAAGCAAACGATTTTGCCCACAACGA